>CAITFQ010000001.1 GCA_903891735.1 Candidatus Uhrbacteria bacterium
CTCCCAGTCACTTGGCGGATCTCGTACTCAGCCAGCGGCAGCAAAGCGATCAGTTTATTTTTATCGCCGCGCACATCATACACCTCGACTGCTTGTGCGTTGCTGACTAACTTGACTGGACTGTCATTAGCAGTCAGCGTCGGATCAATCACCGCCGTGCCATTGACGTCGAATATCTGCTCGGCACCGCTAGTTTTATTATTCAAAGTAATCAAGCTGCCAGTTTGGTTCCAGCTAAGTTGTAGTTGGTCACTGGCCTTGGCTGGGTATTGGGTAATCATTCTTGGTGTCGCGTCGACCACACTCGTCAGCCAAACCGTCGCTGCACTCTCAGTTCGTTGCAGGCTAACCATGCTCGTCCCATCAGGCGACGGTTGCGCCGCACTGCCGGTAAATTCAGCGAGCAAACTGGGTGGCGTATCGTGAAAGAGCAGGATGTCGTTGACGTAAGTACTGCGGCCGCTTGCCACATTAATCTCTGTCTGCCAATCGTGATAATCATCATGGCTTAGCGTCAACTGGTAATCGCCCGGCATCACTCGATTGAAAATAATCGGCGTTTTTTTGTTGGTCGAGTAGCCCGGAAAATTGATCGTCGCCCCTCGCGGCAGGGACGAAACGACGAGCACACCAGTCCGGACAATGCGTCCATTAATCGGGTTAAAACGGTAGCCGGCCGTATACAAAACCACCAACGGCGCGCCAACTACAAAGGCGGTCGTAAAGACGGTGAAAATCAGGTTGCGTAAAATTGGCCTCATAGTTACAGTATAGCTAGATTATAGCCTAAATACTATGGGACAGGTAATCGTCCTCGTGGGCACCAGTCAGGCCGGTAAAACGACGTTGACTCTTGATGCCGTCGACGCTCACCCAGACAAATTCGCCGTTCTAAAATCGGTCACGACGCGTGCTTGGCGCGAGCCACAGGACGATCGCTTTTATTATTTTATCAGCGAGGACGAGTTTGCTGCCATGGAGGCCCACGGCGAATTACTGACCTCGGTGACGTTATCCGGCAAACGTTACGGCACACCTCGCGCCGAACTCGAACGCCTAATTGTTGATCATCACGTCATCTGGGCCATGCTTGAGCTGAGCGCTCTCGCCATGCGCGCCAGTGCCTATCCGACTAAAATCGTACTCGTCGTTCCTGCTGATCGATCAGCTTCATCGGTCAACGAAACCTTAGTCGCTGCCCGCGCCGCCGAAGATGCCGAGCGTGCCAAAATCGACCTCCAACCAGACTACACCCTCGTCAATTCTTTCGCTCCCGGTGGCCGTGCCCAAGCTCTAGCCGAATTCATTACGTACTTGAACGGCCTGTAAACGCCGACGCCAACGTCACTTCATCCGCATACTCAATATCAGCGCCCATCGGCAAGCCCCGCGCCAACCTGGTCGTTTTTCTACTCAAGCTCGCCAACTGTTTGCCGCCGCCCATATAGGGCCTGAGGACGTCGGGCACGAGGATCGAGCCGTCTTCCTGCTGATAGGTTTCCATCACGGCGATGAGCGCGCGGCCGACGGCGACGCCGGAGCCGTTGAGCGTATGGAC
>CAITFQ010000002.1 GCA_903891735.1 Candidatus Uhrbacteria bacterium
GTCATATTAGCGTCCAATTAATTGCCAAAAAATCTCAGGTGCAGTTCGTCTAACAGCTCGCCAAAACTTATGTTCTTGCAGTGTAATCAATATCACCGTAAGTGGAAAGACAACCGTCGCTCGCCAAATCCTGCGCCATCTCTGCGGTTCTATGGTCAACCGCCACAACCATTCAAGTCCGAGCCTCTGCATCACCCGCGGCGCCCTCCGCAATACGCCCCCAATCATCGCAAACGCCCCACCCACCCCAATCATCACCTGTGCCGAGTTTCTTTCGAGGTGACGAATAAACTTCTCCTGTTTTCCTTGTCCGAGCCCAACAGCAATCACCTTCGGCTTCATCATTCTTACCTCATCGATAATCGAAGTTGGCGTCTTCCCTTCCCCATCTATGACACCAGGATCAATAATCTTAATTACGAGCTGCGAATATCTTTTCCTAAGCTCGGCTGCAGCCTTCTCTGCCACCTCTCTCTCACCAATGAACAACATCGATTTCCCGTTCTCAGCGCAAAGCTCAGCCAACATCTGTAGCGCCAACACTCCTGGCACTCTTCGCCGAATCACCTTATCGCTATCATCGTTTAAGGCCGCACTCGCAAACCGCAACCCCACCCCATCCGGCAAATTCAAATCGAAGCTATTCAGCAACTCGGCGAACTTCGCATCACCTTTCGCAGCCAGCAAAAACTCTGGGTTCGGCGTGCACACGAGCTTCGTCGTCGATACTTCACTACTACCGAGCCAAGTCGCCAACAACTCTTTCGTTCGCGCTTCGTCGATTACATCAATTCTTACACCCAATAAACTCACCGAGTTCATATCCCCCGCCACAACACCACACACAAACCGCCCAAAAAGTCGTCCAGCAAATCTTTCATCGTATCAGTCACACTTGTCTGCGCAATCTTCCAGCCGAAATTTGGGTTCATTACATGATCGCAGAAAAATTCGTAACCTTCCCACATCACCCCAATCATCATGACAAAACCAACTACTAAGAAAAAATAAAATAACCGGCGCACCCAAGTTTTTTTGCTTTTAAAAGTTACTTGCTTAACCTGATCATCAAACATGGCAAAGGCCAACAACCCCATCGCTACGCCGCCACCAAAATGCATGAAAATATCGTAGCCCGGGTACCAGGAATATAAAGCGACGATGCCCAAAATATGGAAAAACGCTACCCACGCGACTGCTTTGGCTGCCTGTTTATAAGTCGTCATACTGGCCAATTATACAGGTAAATTTTAGCAGCAGCAAGCCTTGACGCCAACTTATTAGCACTCTATACTTATGAGTGCTAACGAGACTTTTTACAAAACTTTCTAGTTTGCGGCTAGTTTCGATGAACAACAAACAAAGCTTCTGAGGCTTAGGTAATCCTAAGATGAGGAAGTTTGTGCAGTTGTGAGTCGAAAATAGACCAAAATAGGAAGTTTTACTTGAATATGATGCCTAACAACTTCACCAGTAAATCAAATCAAGCCATGCAAGCTGCCCAGATGATTGCCGCCGACAACGGCCAGCATGGCATCGAACCCATTCACCTGCTCGCTGCCCTCTTGGCTGACGACGACGGCTTGGTGCTGACCATCATGGGCAAACAGGGATCGCCTATTCACGCTATTCAAACCGACGTCGTCCGCGTCCTGGAAACCATCCCTCGTCATGCGAGCGTCGAACAGCCTATTCCCGGTCAAATCTTCCTCACCCCGCCGCTCGCCCACGTCATCGAAAACGCCATTGCCGTCACCAAGCAATTCGGCGACGAATACGTTTCCACCGAACATCTATTCCTTGCCCTCCTCACCGAAAAAATGTGCGGCCAGCTTTTGCATAATCATGGCGTCACCGTAGAAGACATCATGAAGACGTTAAAAGAAATTCGCGGCAATAGCAAGATCGACAGCCCGGATCCAGAAAAGAAAAAACAGGCGCTCGAGAAATACAGCATTAACTTAACCGAACTCGCTCGCCAGGGCAAACTCGATCCGGTCATCGGTCGCGATGAAGAAATTCGCCGCGTCATGCAAGTACTGTCCCGCCGCACTAAAAATAATCCTGTTCTCATCGGCGAGGCTGGTGTCGGCAAAACTGCTATCATTGAAGGCCTGTCACAACGCATTGTCGCCGGCGACGTCCCCGAATCGCTCAAAGACAAAGAAATCATGTCGCTCGATCTCGGCGCTATGGTTGCCGGTACCAAATTCCGCGGTGAATTTGAAGAACGCTTAAAAGGCGTCGTCAACGAAATCAATGCCAGCGCCGGCAAGTACATCTTGTTTATCGACGAAATCCATATGCTGGTCGGTGCCGGTCACGGCGAAGACGCCCCAATGGACGCTAGCAACTTGCTGAAACCCGCCTTGGCTCGCGGTGAACTGCGCGTCGTCGGTGCCACCACCACTAAAGAATATCAACGCCACATTGAAAAAGACCAAGCGCTCGAACGCCGCTTCCAACCCATCATGGTCAACGAACCCTCCGTGCCCGACACCATCGCCATTCTCCGCGGCATCAAGGAACGCTACGAAATCCACCACGGCGTACGTATCGCCGACACCGCCATCATCGCTGCGGCCGAATTAAGCGCGCGCTACATTACTGACCGCCAATTGCCTGACAAGGCCGTGGATCTCATCGACGAAGCTGCCTCGGCTTTACGTTTGCAAATCGACTCCATGCCCGAAGAACTCGATCGCTTGAAGCGCGACGAAATGCGTTTGCAAATCGAGCGCCAAGCCTTACTCAAAGAAGAAGACAAACCATCTAAAACTCGCCTCAAAGCCATTGAACGCCAGATTGCGGACCTCAAAGAACAATCAAGCGCACTCGAAATCGCTTGGGGCTCGGAAAAGAAATTAATCGAAGACATTCGCGCCGCCAAAAACGCGACCGATAAACTAATGAGCGAAGCTGAATTTGAAGAACGCCGCGGCAATTTACAGCGCGTGGCGGAAATTCGTTACGGCCAAATCCCTGCCCAGCGCGAAGCTCTCACCAAAACTGAGGCCGACTTGAAGGTACTTCAGCAACAACGCGGCTTATTGAAAGAAGTCGTCGGCGAAGAAGACATTGCCGCCGTCGTTGGCCGTTGGACCCATATTCCCGTCTCAAAAATGCTGGAAGGCGAATTGAGCAAACTGGCCCGCATGGAAGAAGCTCTGCAAAAGCGAGTCATCGGCCAAGCCGAAGCAATCCAGGCTGTCAGCAACGCCTTACGCCGCGCCCGCGCTGGCATCAGCGAAGCCAAGCGCCCGATCGGCTCCTTCATCTTCATGGGACCGACCGGCGTCGGCAAAACCGAACTCGCCAAAGCCCTAGCCGAGTTCATGTTCAATGACGAAAAATCGCTCATCCGCCTGGATATGAGCGAGTACATGGAGCGCCACTCGATGAGTAAAATGATCGGTTCGCCGCCCGGCTACGTCGGCTACGAAGAGGCCGGCCAATTAACGGAAAAAATCCGCAAGCATCCTTACTCCGTCGTCCTGTTCGACGAAATTGAAAAAGCTCATCCCGACGTCTTCAATCTGCTCTTGCAGATTCTTGACGATGGCCACATCACGGACGCCAAGGGCCGCCAAGTCAACTTCAAAAATACCCTGCTCATCATGACGAGCAACATCGGCAGCGACGTCATTCTCACCAATCAACAAAAATCCAGTCTCGGCTTTCACGACGACAGCCTGAAGATCGACGACGACACGAACAACAAAGTCACTGAACTCCTCAAAGAACATTTCCGTCCGGAGTTCTTAAACCGCCTCGATGAAACCATCATCTTCCACTCGCTCAGCAAAGACCAGATTGCGGAAGTAGTCGAACTGCAAATCAAGCAGGTCACCAGCCGCCTTAAAGAAGAGCGTGGCCTCAACCTCAAAGTCACCGCCCGGGCCAAGCAACTCCTCGCCAACCGCGGCTACGACCCCCAGTACGGCGCGCGCCCCTTAAAGCGCGTCATTCAATCGCTCATTCTCGATCCGCTGGCCATGAAGATTATTCAAGGCGCCATCACCGACTCTTCGTCGCTGACGATTGATGCCGATAAGAAAACGGAGCTCATCGAGCTCCGCCTCAAAGAACCAGTTACTTCTTAAAGTTAGCCATCGCCTCGACGATCAGACTTTTAGCTGCTGCCGCGTCTTGCCAACCCTCAATCTTGGTCATCTTCTTCTCGAGCACCTTATAAGTCTCAAAGAAGAAAGCAATCTCCGCCTTCAAGTGTTCGTTAACGTCGGCCAAATCATTGATGTGCTTAAAGCGCACGTCGTCTTTGGCGACCGCCAAAATCTTTTCATCTTGGCCCTTGTCGTCGCTCATGACGAGCACACCAACTGGACGGACGTCGACGGCCACGCCTGGGAACAACGGATTGCTAACCATCACTAGAACATCAAGGGGATCGCCATCACCACCCAAAGTCTCCGGGAAAAAACCGTAGTCACAAGGATAAAACATTGGCGCAAACAAGACACGGTCGAGCTTGACGATTCCCTGCTCGTGATCAAATTCGTATTTATTCTGGCTGCCACGGGGCACTTCAATCACCGCCTGACAAACTTCTGGGGCCTTGCTACCAATGCTCAAGTTCATAATTGAAAATTAATTCGCTGCCGCTATCATATGGTATAATGCAGACCTATGCAACGACTTTTGGCTACTTTGGCTCTCAGCAGCCTAATTTTAACCCCTCTCTCGTCAGCTCTGGCTTTTGACCCTAATTATATTATCTCCGACGACGACCTGACCAACCCCTTCGCCCTAGATCGTAACCAAATCCAGGCTTATCTCGACCGCGGCTATCTCGGTACCTACCGCACGACGGACAGTGCTGGTGTCATGCGCTATGCCGCCGACATCATTCTCCGTTCCGCCCAAAGCGCTGGCGTTAGCCCCAAATTCCTGCTCGTCCTCTTACAAAAAGAACAAAGCTTAGTTGAAGACACGGCCCCAACCCAAAACCAACTCGACTGGGCCACCGGTTACGGCGTTTGTGACGACTGCTCCAAAAGCGACTCAGCCCTGGCCCGTTGGCAAGGCTTTGGCAAACAGGTCAATTCCGCCGCTCTCCAATTTAGCGAAGGCTACTTAGCCGATATTGCCGCTAACGGCAAAACCGCTGGAAAATACGGGCCTGATCTGGCTGTCAAAATTGACAGCACCACCGTCACTCCAGCTAACGCCGCCACCGCCGCTCTCTACGCCTACACCCCCCACCTCCACGGCAACCAAAACTTTGCCGCTATTTGGGACCGCTGGTTCGGCCAAAACTACCCTGACGGTTCGCTCCTGCAAGCTGTCGGCAGCGCTGGCGTCTACTTAATCCAAGACGGTTATCGTCGTCCCATTACCAGCCACAGCGCCCTCACTTCGCGCTTTAATGCCGCCAACATTATTCAGGTCAGCCAAACCATTCTCAACAATTATCCAGACGGCACGCCTATCTCCTTCCCCAACTATTCGCTACTCGAGGACGAAGAAAGCAATATCTATCTCTTAGTTGACGATACTTTACGTAAAATCGCCAGCGACGACGTCTTCAACTCCATCGGTTTCTCGAGCGACGAAATTGTTAACATCACTGACACCGAACGTGACGGCTATACCATGGGCGACGATATTACCAGCAGCACCATTGCGCCAACCGGCCAGCTCTATCAACTCAAAACTAACAAGGCTATTTATTACGTCCGTGACGGTGTCCGCCAAGTTATTGTCGACCCGGCCATTCTCGCCGCCCGCTTCCCTAACCAAACGCCGACCCCCGTCGACTCGGTCGTCATCGAGCAATACAAAGAAGGCAAAGCACTTCTATTACCAGACGGCAACCTCGTCAAAGGCGCCACTGATCCGACAGTTTACGTCATCACCGGCGGCATGCGCCGGGCTATCGATAGCGAAGCCACTTTCTTAGGCTTTGGCTGGTCGTGGAGCAACATCCTCACCATTAGCGACGAAGCTCTAGCCCTGCACCCACTCGGCGCCGTGCTATCTGCTAATTCAGCCGCTAAATAATATGCTTGTCTTTGCTGCTCACGTACCGAATTCACCATTGCTCATGGCTTCAATCGCTGGTGACAGGGTTGGTGCAATCAGCAAAACCCATGAAGCGCTCGAGCTGCTAGCTGGCCATCTGTACGCCGCCAAACCCGACACCATCGTCATCATCGCAGATCTGCCCACCCGTTACGCCGACGCCTTCTCACTCTCCGTCAGCGACCCCTTCGTGGCCGATCTAAGCGAGGTTGGCGACTTGGGCTACCATCAACAATACCACCCCGATTTTCACCTCATCGACTCTCTGCAGCGCGAACTCCGTAAACTCGACGAACCTGTTTCGCTCAGCACGGATCCGCATTTAAATTTCACCGCTGCCATACCGCTACACATCCTCGCCGAGCATTTGCCGAACCTAAAAATTGTTCCACTAAGCCCATCAGATCTCACCCCTAAAGATCACTTCGTTTTCGGTCAATCACTCAAACACGCCTTAAGCGCCAGCAACAAACGCCTTGCCGTCATCTCCACTGGTGATCTGTCCCACACTCTCACTAGCTTTGCCCCTGGCGGTTACGACGTCGCCGGTGCCAGTTACGACGACACTCTCCTCACCCTCCTTGAAGAACACAATGTTGTTGGCCTCCTCGGTCTCGAAGAGAAACTTCGTCATGCTGCCCAAGAGTCAGCCTACTTCAAGCTCCTCATTCTGCTCGGCGTTTTGGACGGTATGCCAGTCAGCACCAATCTGCTAAGCTACGAATACCCCTTCGGCGTCGGCCTCGCCGTCCTCCAGTTTAACTTAGAGTAGTTCCCCTCCAGGTATGGAGGGGCTAGGGGAGGCTGCAAATTGAGGGGCTGTATGTATTTACGCGTTTTTCCCATCCTACGCCTACCTCGCAGGTTCGGCGTTTTCGATTATGAATTACCGCCCGGCTTACAAGCTGACGTGGGCGATTTAGTGCACGTCCCCTTTCATAATCGGCAAATCCTCGCCGTCGTCGCCGCTGTCACCGACACCACGCTCGTCCGCAGCAAAATCGCCCAAGTCACCGACGTCGCCTTCCCCTCAGCCTTAAGCCCCAGTGACGTCACTCGCCTAGTGAACTTAGCCAAATCGATTGCCCAATCAGCATCG
This sequence comes from Candidatus Uhrbacteria bacterium, assembly GCA_903891735.1. Taxonomy (GTDB): domain Bacteria; phylum Patescibacteriota; class Patescibacteriia; order UBA9934; family UBA9934; genus UBA11707. Next base: position 7,142 of record CAITFQ010000002.1, read on the forward strand.
ACTATTTTTTTATCCACTTTCGGCACGCTCAAAAACGAACAATCCGCCCCTCGTCTAGTGTCGTCAAATAACAGATCACTAACCCTACCTCGCGACACAGTCGAACACTTACAAAAAATCATTGAGAGCCTGAGCCTTGTAGGAGTGAGGAGTGGTCAGGCAGCTCCTGCGCCAAGCGAAAGTCGGCCCTGTAACGGCCCCCGAGTTGGACGAGGTGAGCCAGCCGTTACGGTTGACGACTTGCAGCGCGAAGCAGGACTACCTGACCACTCCGAACGAACTACCTGTCAGCTCAGCACCGAAGGCTCTTTTGCTTTGACGAAACTCCTGCGCGCCAAAATCGGTCAGCAACTTCTCATCATCATGCCACGAGAACGCGACGTCGAATTACTCGCCAAACTCATCAACCTCGGCCCGAGCTGCGCCGTCCTGCACGGCCACACCAAACCATATGAACGCGAAAAAATCATTCACGCCTGGCGCTCAGGTAAATTGCAAACCCTCATTGGCACGCTTCAAGCTACCCTTTTACCAGCCCACAAAATCGACGCTGTCGTCGTCCTAAACACCGGCACCGAAGATCATTTCAGCAATCGCCGTAATCCCCGCCTCGATAATCGATTAGCCGCGGAGTATCAAGCCCGCCAGCACCAAGCCCTCTTCATCACCACGGACTTTTTGCCGCGCCCCGAAGAAATCGCCTCTACCCCGCTACCCAGCTACGCCCCTACGCCCCTTGATGTAAAAATTATCGATTTACGCTCACCTGAAGAACAAACCCCCACACCATTGCTATCCGAATCTCTCCTCGCCGCCATAAATACCGCTTTACAGAGCCAAAAAAAGGTGCTACTTTTCTACAACCGCAAAGGCGTTGCCAAGCGTGTTCAGTGCGGCAATTGCAGCTGTTTGGTCGTTTGCCCCACCTGCGGCAATATCCCGGCCATTAGGCCGCCTATGGCTCACTGCCAGCGTTGCGGCCACGTCTTCGCCATTCCGACCGCTTGCGGCAACTGCACGCACGGTAAGTTGAGTCTCAAAGGCATCGGCAACGCCCATCTAGAAAAAGCCCTCGTCGCCCTCTTTCCTGGCGTCACCGTCGGCCGCGTCGAAAAAAATCATGTCGAAGGTTTGCAAGCGCAAATCCAGCTCGTCACCGAATATTTCTTCTCGAGCCTGGTCCAACCCTTTGCGTCGAAGGAGTATGGCTTAGTCGCCGACTTGGCCGCTGATCTTTCCCTCAACCCCGAAAACTTCCGCGCCGAAGAAGAAACTGCGCGCAAACTTCATCGACTAGTCAACTTCGGCCAACAGCAACACGCCAACGTCCTCGTCCAAACCTGGCTGCCTGATCTCATCGACTCCATGCGTAACGGCGAAGCCTGGTTAGCCTCCGAAGTAACAACGCGCCAAAGCTACAACCTATCGCCATTCTCAGCTCAAATCACCGTCCGCCACGCTGCCGCCGACGCTTTAACCGCCATCACAGGTCAGCCCTTCGTCGACGTCCCCGAAGA
>CAITFQ010000003.1 GCA_903891735.1 Candidatus Uhrbacteria bacterium
TCTCATGTAAATTCGGGAAAGTGAAAAAGTCACCGTCATTACTGGCTGGATGATCAAACACCAAAAACGACTTATAGTCGCGATAAATCTCCGTCGCCCTGATGGCTAACGGACTGTCGAGGTAAATCGGCACCTCCGGAATCTTCTTGTCGCTTAGTAAAATATCCAACTCGTAAAGTATTTCCTGCGTTCGCTCAATCGAAAAAGCTGGAATCAGCAGCGTTCCCTTGCGACCAATAACGAGGTTGACGACCTCCGCCAACTTCGTACCACGCGTCCCAATATCATCATGCACTTTGTCGCCGTACGTCGCCTCGCAAATCAACACGTCAGCATGATCAAGCGGCTCCGTGTCTGGCAAAATCGGCGTATTGTCGTTGCCAATGTCGCCACTAAACACAATGCGCTCAGCTTTACCCGACACCGTTTCGCTGCCATCGATATCCAAAGTTATATACGACGAGCCGAGAATATGCCCAGCATCATGGAACATCGCAACCACGCCTGGCGCCACTTGCACCTGCTCGCCGTAACTCACACCTTTCATGTGCGCCATGCACGCCACCACGTCCGCTTCCTCATACGGCACACCATGCCCACACTTAGCCGCCTGGTCGCGCATCACGTTAAGCGAATCTTCGAGCACAATATGCGCCAGGCTCTTCGTCGGCGAGGTCGCATAAATTATCCCAGTAAAACCATCGCGGACGAGTTTCGGCAAACGCCCCGTATGATCAAAATGAGCGTGCGTCACCAAAGCCACCGTAATCGACGCCGCATCAAATTGAAAATCATCCAAGTTCGACGTCGCACAAGCCTGTTCGCCTTGGATGGCCCCGCAATCAATTAGAATCTTATCTTTTTTTGTTTGCAATAAAAAACACGACCCCGTCACTTGCTCCGTGGCACCGTAAAAAGTCAATTGCATAACAAATCAATTACTCCCTTACTCTTGAGGCATCTTGGCCAAATACTCGTTGAATCGATCCTTCAAATGCGTCTCCTGGTCTTCCGTATTCTGATCAATATCCAAGCCGCCAATGTCAATATTATCGTTAATCACGCTCTCCACAATTGAGTCATAGCCCTCTTTATCCGTCACCATATCCAGCTCCCCACGCTCCACAATTTGGGCAAACAATTCATCTTCAGTCATAACAGGCAATTCAATTATCGTGCTTTCATTATACCACCTGGACAAAACCCCAGATATACCTTACCGTTCTTGCTTATGCACAAGCTTAATTGGTCATCTTTGCCCCGTCCCATCATTGCTCTGTCGCCCATGGCCGACATGACTGATTCGGCGTTCTGTCGCGTCGTTAAAGAAATCACTAATGAGCCAATGAGCCCCCGCCGAGCTTCAGCGAGGCGAAACGAACGGCGGACTGTCGAGAGTGACGGCGAGGCACGAGCTGGAACGGAAGACCGTCCGGTAAGTGTCGTTGTTTTTCGCGAAATGGTGTCGGCAGAAGCAGTCGTCCGCGGCAACGACAAGACCCTCGGCATGACCGCCATTCACGACGACGAACGGATGCTCGTCCAGCAACTTTTCGGCAGTGACCCAGCAGTTTTGGCCGAGGCCGCTAAAACCATTGCGCTTGAGCACCACCCCGAAGGCTTTGATCTCAACATGGGCTGCCCAGTTTACAAAATAGTCCACAACTTCAACGGTGCTGCCCTCATGCAAAATCCCGAACTCGCCGGCAACATCGTACGCGCCATCAAGCAAGTAATCGATGTCCCGCTCTCGGTCAAGATTCGCCTCGGCTGGGCCAACAAAACCGACTGTGTCGCCTTCGCTCAAGCGCTGGAAGCCGCTGGTTGCGATCTCATCACCGTCCACGGCCGGACGAAAATACAAGGCTACAGCGGCACAGCTGACTGGGCCCAAGTCGGTGAAGTCAAAAAAGCTGTTACTATTCCCGTCCTCGTCAACGGCGACATTCATACAGCGGAGAAAGTAGTCGACGCTTTGCGCATCAGCGGCGCTGACGGCGTCCTCATCGCTCGCGGCGCTCTCGGCAATCCCTGGATCTTCCGGCAGATCAAAGAAGTCCTCGCCGGTCTGCCCGTCACCCCCGTCACCATCGGCGAACGCCTTAGTGTCGTCAAACGTCACCTCGATCTCCACCTCGAACAATACGGGCAACACACGGTGCCGACCTTCCGCAAGCATCTCTCCTGGTACTTCAAAGGTTTGCCCCACATGAAGGATTTCAAAGGCGCCATGATGACTTGCTCGACCAAACCAGAACTGACCACTATACTGGATGCATTCCTAGCCGCCCACCAGGCCAACGACACCACCAGCTACCGCCCCACTCTTCTGACCACCAAATAATAAGCTATGAAACTCGGCATCCTTACTTTTAGCAAAACCAAAAAAGCTTTAGCTATCGGTACCAAAAGCATCGCTCGTGAAGCCAAACTACGCGGCCACGAGGTCACTTTTCTGTTTAGCAACAACGTCGGCCTAGTCTTCGGCAACGGTAAGCGCATCACCTACCAAGGCGTAGCTATCACCCCTGCCGACTTCGATTTAATCCTCGTCCGCCCTGGTTTCACCGGCGACCCCAGTATTAACGCCAGCATTATTAAACAATTTCAGTTAGCCGGCTTTTCCGTCGTCAACAATTACTTAGCCGTCTTCCGCGCTAAAAACAAAATCCGCACCATGCAAATGCTCGACCACTTCGGCGTCCCCGTACCCAAAACTCTGGTCGTCGCTGACCCCGCTCAAATCGCCGCCGCGGCCGCCGAGTTCACTTTCCCAGTTATCATCAAAACCATTTTCGGCACCCATGGCACTGGCGTTTTCATCGCCGAAAGCATGCGCTCCCTCTCGCCCATCGTCGACTACCTAACTAAAAAAGAACGTGGCCCCATCAAACTCCAGGAATACATTGCCGAAGCAAAAGGCAAAGACATCCGTGCTTTCGTCTGCGGTAAAAAAATCGTCGCGGCTATGGAGCGCGTGGCCAAGGACGGTGAATTTCGCGCCAACTTCCACAAAGGCGGCAGCGTCGGCTCGGTCGTCTTGAGCAAAGTCGAACAAACTCTGGCCATCAAAGCCGCCCAAATCCTCGGCCTCGACATCGCCGGCGTCGACATTCTCCGCACCAACACCGGCCCCAAAATCATCGAAGTCAACAGCAACCCCGGCCTCGAAGGCATCAGCCGCGCCACCAACATCCCCGTCAACTCCAAAGTCGTGGACTTCCTCGAACACCGCCTCACCACTCTCTGCAAGAAACAAACTAAGCCGCTGCCGAAGCGGAGGATGATGGAGTAATCAAACAATTAATTTAAATTTTCAAACCAGGGTACACGACTAGTACCCTTTTTTGTTGTGTATAAATAAATTGTTGGCAGTAGTGGAAAAAGTGATTGCTGCTTAGGATTGGCAAAGGCAATATAGATCGAATCCGCGAATGTATCTTCAAGATATGGTTTCTCTAGCATTCTCATGACATAGTAGCGTTGAGCGTTTATAAGAACATCTTCAGTAGCACATCTTTTCCCTGCCTGTATCTCCAACTGTTTTGCGATGGCAACTTCATTCCACCAGCCACTTTGCTTGTGACTCAATATTCGTTGAACTAATTCATGACTCATGTTCCACTGTAACCAAAGTTCGCTTAACCGTATTACTGAAAAACCATATACGGTTAAGAGCGCTTCAATTTCCTTTAAATAAGCATCATAGTCTTGAAAGGAGTACCCATTACTCTTGGCATGTTCGTCGGAAAGAATAGACGTTATTTTAATACCTGAGGCATGAACCTTACGAATACCATCGAAGTAATTTACCAGATTCCGTAACATCTCGTGGTCTACCGCATCTACATGCTTTTTCGAGGAAGCACCCCAAAAACTAAAACAACTTATTGGTTTTTTAAGTTTTTGAGCTCCTTCGATATGAGCACGTAATGAGCCTTCAAGAAATGGAAAAGCTCTTCGATATTTGTTTAGTGTCATTACTTTTATGACACGATCAATCTCACCCGAACGTACCGTCGTCTTTAAATCATTAAGCTCATCTAAATTATCTTTAACAACTAGACGATCAGTGGCATTAGCCAATTTTGCATACCCGTACTCAATAAATTTTTCTAGACAATACTCGCCCTCCTTAGTTTTAATATCAAATTGTTTAAGCAGTGCTCTTGAGAGCAAACCTGTAGTACGGCTAGCGGCTACTGTTGCGACATCTCCTTCTTCCACTCTAAAATCCGTACCAACATTCATCCCCGCGCCGTTAGCAAACGGAGCTTTGTCACGCCAAGCGATATAATCTGGCAAAAATTTCTCGGCTACTTTTCGCAAAATGTATTTTGTAGTGAGTATTGAATTAACATTTTTAATTTTCAATCCCCCATCTATTTGTAAAGCTAAGTCTACAACCTGACGATCAAAGAACGGACTACGAACTTCTACTGTGTGTTTCATGCTCATTCTATCCAATCTCTGCAGATGTCCAGCATGAAGAGATTTAAGGAGCATCAAACAACCTTGATTAACCAAATCCTTCGGCACCTTAGAAAATTCATTATAACCAGCGAAAAGCTCATCCGACCCATCACCAACCAACACAACCCTCAATCCGAGTTCATGAGCAGCCTGAGCACACAAATCAAGGGCAAAAGACTGCCTAATAATTTGCGGTTCATAAGTTTCGAGATAATAAATTACATTATCTAGTTCAGCAGCATAATCGACGTCCGGACTAACTACGTGATATTTATAACCACGTTCCTTACAAAGACGTAACGCGAACTGATAATCCAGTGAATCTGGATAACCTAATATTATCGCTGTAATATCAGAATGATACCTACTAGCAATTTCCATCACTAAACTGCTATCAACTCCACCAGATAATAATACACCGATTGGGAGATCTGTTTGCACGCGTTTTTTCACGGCTTGCACTAGTGCATCTTCCAATAATTTACTGGTAGCCTGCTCATCACTATAGACGTTAGCAAATTTCAAGGCGAAATACTCAGTTACTTGTCCATTTAAATAATAAAAACCTGGAGGAAATTCATAAATCTTTTCAATATCCGGAAAGCAAGTTAACTGTTTCATTTCAGAAGCAAAATAAAGCTGCCCAGTTAAATCAGTTGCGTAGTACAGCGGCTTCACGCCTAACGGATCACGAGCGGCAAAAATATCTCCTGTTACTGAGTTATAAATAACAAAAGCAAACATTTCAGAATCCAAATGTGTCACCATCTGGACGCCATATTCCTCGTAAAGATGGGCCAACACTTCAGTATCCGAGTTAGTTCGGAAAGTATGCCCCTTATACTCCAGTTGATCTTGAAGATTCTGATAATTAAAAATTTCTCCGTTCTGCACGGCGAAAATCGTACCATCTTCGTTTATCTGCGGTTGCCTACCTAACGCTCTGGCAACAATAGGTAAACGATTAGCACCCAAAACTACAGTTGGCAAACATTTCACCTCTTGCGTACTACTACCGCGATGAGCAACTTTTTTGAGAGCATCATGGGCTCGTTTTTCTGGATTGTTGTCGCCAAAGATACCGATGATTCCACACATAATAACAAATTATAGCAGCATCAGTGCTTTATTCCCACAATCTTCAAAAATCCTGAATAAATATCAACCCCATCTCCTTTTTCGACATCTAACACGTCCAAACCAGCATCAGCTAATATTTTTAATAGCTTTTCATTTGCTTGAAAATAAAAAGTATTCATCGACAAATTATTTATTGGAATACTCATTTCTCCCATCATTTTCTCATCATCTATAATCGGCTTAATAAAATACGACCGCCACAAATCAATCTCATCATTATCTGCCGTATTAATCAAAAATGAACCACCTGGCTTTAAAACCCGCGCCATTTCTGAAATAGCAGAAACAAGATCCTTGAGGTGAAATAAAACATTGATACAAATTACAGCGTCAACGGAATCATTTTTCAGTGGGATATCATAAACATCACTGCAGATAAACGATCTATTACCAGCAACATAAAGCTCGTTCGCCCGCTCAACTAAAAATTTAGATGGCTCTAATCCTATATAACGTCCGTAGCCAGATAATTCAATTGACAGGCGTCCTTGACCAGCACCGACGTCCAGCACAACATTCTTGTTTACCAAACCAGCAAACCAATCCCTTACTTTCGGATACAGTACCGAATCCCTCCACATACCTTTTTCACCTTCCACCGAAGCTATCCATTCTCTGGCAACATTCTCTGAACTAAAGGGATTTTCTTCATTCATACATTAATTGACAAAATAGTAGATTGTAGTATTCTTTAATTACATTGGCTTCGCAAGAAGCTCCGAGAATTCCCCGACTCACGTCGGGGAATTCGTTTTTATAAGAGAAATGAAGCTCTCGATGAGTGGCTGGAATTGTTCTGGCGATAAATTACCAATCTTTCGAATAAGTCGTTTTGCGCTGATCGTTCTCGCTTGCGCTAAAATTGCTTGAGTTTTTACATCGCCATATTGAATCGGCTGGTACCACGTTCCAAGCTTACCCTTTGTTGTTGTCGGTATGACAAAGAGCATATCTTTACTAAATTTCTTTACAATAACAACTGGGCGTTCAAAGTGAAAATTCTTGCCGTTAGTTTCGGATCCGACGTTTTCTCCCATACTCACCCACCAGACTTCTCGTTCATAAAAATAGAATTCATGACGGTCCTCAAAATGAATGGTAACTTTTCTACTCGTCCAAGTAATGAATCGCTGAACAGAGTCAAGAATGCCGCCTGAAATCATAATAAACCATTTCCTTAAACCTTCCCCTTATTCGACGTCTCATAAATCAGCGCTGGTGAGAGCTCCGCGATTTCGGCGGCAGAGATGTTCTGCAAGTGGGCTAGGCGAATGATAGTTAAAAACATTTTCACGGTCGTCTCCTTCACTTCAGCCAAATCCCCCGGATTACCATGATCACGAGCTTCGGCGTACTTAGCAATCTTGGCCACGGATTTAGCCAAGTGCAAAGCCGAGTGTCGGACGCCAAAGTCAAACACCTCCTCGGGCGTCATCCCCTCTGTAGTCGGATAACTAGCCGGCACAATCGCCCATTCAGCCGCGACTTCGTTCATCAGGTTTTGCAGTTCGGTCATATCGTGAAAATAGTTAATGAAACTTGCTAGATAGTAGCATTTATTCAGCTTAACTCAAATCGACATGTATGGCGGCACGCGCTTGTGCGAGCGAGCTCGCAGCGCGAGGCCGCGATCCATGCCCGCAACGTGCTTCGCACGTTGGCCAGCTGGCGCTGGCCGGAACCAACAAAAAACCAGCCAGAGGCTGATTTTTTGTTGGTTCTGCGGCCCGGTCTCGGTTGGAGGGTTGGAAGGGATTTCGAGCGGCTTTGACGGGGCCGGCGACCCTGTTCCGGTCAGTGTCGAACTTTTTCCGCGATAACAACGAATTTTTCTATGTGCGTCCTTAGCTCAGCCAACGCGGCAGGGGCCTCCTTGTCGACATGCATCGTATTGGACCAGTTGCAGAACTTATACAGGTTGGTGACTGTCACTAGGTCTTCGTCTGTCAGTTTTCCGAGCTTGGCCTTGCTCGGGGAAAGCTCGCCAAGAACCTGCTCGAAGTTCCGCTCCTTATCCCACATGAGCACCTCATTCTTGATGAATCTTTCGACAGCAATACGGAGAAGCTGACCGTACTTCAAGGCAGTCTGTTCTGGGCTGAATGTACCCGCAGCCGCAGTGACGGCAATTTCCTCGCTGCACTTCTTCACTTCTTCAGTAAGATTAAAGCTGCGATCGAGGTATACAAAGCTCCCACCGAACCGGTCGCCGTTCTTCAGGACGCCGAACTTTGCGACGTTCTCCTCCTTTGAAAGGTACTTAAAGAACAGCGGGTGATGCGTCAGGACGATGACCTGTGCGAACAGATCCTTTTGACTGTAGATGAGTTCGGCGAGAATTTTGAGGTTGGGAGCGTCCAAACTCGTGATGGGGTCGTCGAGGACGAGCACCTTGCTCTCCTTACCTGCAATACCATCGTTGATGGCGAAGAAGAATGCGAGGGAGATAACTTGCCGTTCTCCTTCCGAAAGCCCGTCCTTGAACTCACGTTCTTTTCCATCCCTGTCTTTCACCAGATAGGAAAAGGCGTAGGACTTCGTGTTGAGCGCAGGCTCGACGTGTTCAAGGACGAAGTTCAAGCTGAACCTGTCGAGAATGGCAGCCATCTTCGTAATGACGCTCGCGGGAATCTTGTTAGCAAGATGCTCCGCGAGCTTATCGGTAGCCTCCTTCATGGCGTCTGTGAGGACCTTAAGCTTCGTTAATGCCTCGTCGCATTCCTTCATGGCGACCAGCTTACCAGTTTCAAGGAAGGCAGCGATTCCGTTGCCGGACGCGACCTGTGCAGACAGCGTAGAGATCTCCGACGAGAAGGTACTTTTGTCCACGTACTTCGCCTTGAATGCGGTAATGGCAGCATTCTTCTGCGCGATCATGTCGTTTGTCTCTGTGGTCATGTCCGCGATTTTCCCGGAATACGTGACCAAGGTCGCATGTGCCGAATCCACATCGACCGGTTTTCGTACCAACATCTTCAAGGACTCCAGTCCGTCCATCAGGGTCAAAAGCTGGTCGGGCACAGCAAGCGCGTCTACTTTTTCCAAAATGACTGTTTTCTCATCAACAGAATACAAACCTTCGATGTCGAAGGCGGTTCCGATTTTCTCGAGCGATGCAAAAGCAGCCGTGGTGAGCATGGACAAGCGAGATCGAGCTTCGCTGAGAGCTACAAGGCTCGTTTTCATCGACTCGACATCCGTAAGTAGCTTCCTCTTCTCGGACTCGTACGTCTGGTCGAAGGCAGCCTTGTAGTACTCGATAACCTTCGTCGCGTTCGCAAGTGGCTGCATGCAGAGAGGGCAATTGTGGGAGCTGTAATCAGCCGGAATGCTGCCCTTGGCGAACTCGATGAAAGAGCGGTGTTTCTCGAAGTGAGCTTGCACGTGCATGTCAGCGCCCTCCTGCGCCTTCTCCTTGACCTCCCTTGCAAACAGTTCCTTACAGGCATCCAGTCCGAGGATGGCCTCTAGGGTTGGAAGCGCGGCTACGACGGCAATGCCCGCAATCTCCGCCTGCTTTTTTTCAAGCTTCCTGAGCGTCCCGAGCTTAGTGTTTGCTTCCGCGGACGCCTTCTTCGCCTCTTCCAGCGCGGCTGCGTTGCTGGCCGCATCCATGACAACAAACCGGGCGAAGTAAGCCTTGTCAGTATCGGAAGCCTCGAGCTTCAGTGCGCGATCATTGATCTTTTTGAAATCGGTCACCTCACCGTCACAGCGTTCCTTCATGGCCTTAAGACTGTGTGCCTCCGTATCCAGGTCGATGATGAGCTGTCCGGCGTTCTGTGAATGCTGCCCCTGCTGGTTCCCGCGACTGCCGTGCGTATGAACATTTCCGCTGATGAAATCCACGTCGAAGAACAAGATGTCACCCCTATCCAGACGACTGTTAGCCCAAGTACCGTTCTCGAACTTATGAACGGTCTCGGTTCCATTCTTCTCCACCTCCACTTCTGCATGTTCCGGTGCGGCGGTTCCGAACTCGTCGTACTGCGAAAGGCTTTTCAGAATGCCACATAGGGTCGATTTTCCAGAGCCATTTTCCCCGAAAATTGCACTGACCGCGCCAAGCTGTTCGATCTGGACTTTGGGCACCCCAGCGTCGTCCTTGCCGTCGATGAAACGACAAAACTTCGCCCACTCGAAGTCGACGAAGGATTTGTGTTTCCTGACGCTAACGAACCGTTTAATTTTCATGAAGTGATTCTATAAAATAAGTACGGTTGACGCAATGTAAAATCCCCAGACCTTTCGGCTCCGGGGATTTCACTGGTCACCCCCTGTCCCGGTCTGTAGGAACAGGTCGTGATGGTTCCGGGACATGGATTCGAACCATGGTTAGAGGATTCAGAGTCCTCTGTCCTGCCGTTAGACGATCCCGGAGTAATCAATTTAGTGCCTGGAAGATATCACTTATTGTAATTTTTGTAAAATCAGGTACGCTTCCGGCATATGATCGTCCGCGGCACGGTAATTAAGGGTCAAGGCGTGGCTGGCAGCATCTTTGGCGTACCCACCGCCAACCTGGAACTGGAGCAGTCGTTGACGCTCCCAGCCGGCGTTTACCTTGGCCGCACCAGCTATCAAGGCACCGCCTATCCATCCGTCATCTGCTACGGCGCCAGCGCTGACGGCCAAAAATTCGAGGTTCACTTGCTCAACACCAACCTCGAACTTGTCGGTCAAACTCTGAACGTCGAGCTTGGCGACAAAGTCAGCGACCTCATCACGGAGAGCAACGTCGACGTCTTACGCGCCAAAATCCTCGACGATGTGCAAAAGGCCAAGAACATCCTCGGCCTCAAGTAGTAACCTCGATTCTTACTCAACTACTTCACCGCCAAAAGCATCGGCAAACAAAGCCACCGTCTCCTCTTCTTTTTCTACTTGCGGCACCACCTCCGTCACAA
>CAITFQ010000004.1 GCA_903891735.1 Candidatus Uhrbacteria bacterium
CGAGGTGAGACGGCCGTTACGGTTGACGATGCGACGCGCGAAGCAGGACTACTCGGCAGATACTCGCGACGAACAAATTTATGGAAAACGAAATCAAAAAATACGCTCTGCAAGTCGCCGCCGATTACTCGGGCGTAGTTTGGGCTGCGACGAGCATCGATTTTAGCGGCGCCGGTAGCCTCGTCAATAACTCGTTGCAGCTAGCAGGGGAGGGAACTCTCATCTTATCAGGCGAAGGCGAATTATCAATCACTGGCTACGGTCACCTTACTCTTTCGCTATTGCCGAATTCATCGTTTACGATTACTTCGTTTATTGCGGCCGATCAGAGCCTCGAACTCGTCCTCGCTGGCACAGTAGGGGACTACGTCTCGCTTAGTCACCATATCGAACTTGATCGAGGTTCGAACTACGCCGAACGTATTGCTCTAAAAGTCGCCGGTCACCTCGATTTACTAACTTCCGTTACTCATCTCGCCCCCGCAACCTCGAAACTCATCACCAAACTGGTTCTCGAGGACGGCGCCAAAGCCATCGCCCGCGGCACCATTGTCATCACCGCCGACGCCGCCAGTTCAGTCGCCAGCGAACGTCTCGATGCCCTTTTACTGGGCCAAAAAGCCGAAGCGGATCTCATGCCCGTCCTCCAAGTTGCCACGGACGACATATCATGTAAGCATGGAGCCACCGTCGGCCATGCGGACCAAAACGCCTTGTTTTACTTGGCCATTCGCGGCCTAAACAATGCGGAGAGTAGGCAAACTCTCGCGGACGCTTTTCTGAACTCATAATATGGAAACTCTCGGCAGTCGCACTCTCGACTCTATAAAATCCGACTTCCCAATCTTCCGCAACCGGCCGTATTTGGCGTACTTGGACGCCGCTGCAACTTCTCAAATCCCCTCGATGGTTCTCGAATCCATGGTCGACTTCGAAGTAAACTTCCGCGCCAACGTCCACCGCGGCCTTTACCCCGAAGCCGAACTGGCCACCCAGGCTTACGAATCCGCCCGCACTCAAGTCGCCAAATTTATCGAGGCCGAGCCATCAACAGTATCGTTTACGAGCGGCAGCACCTCATCGTTGCAAATGTTGGCCGAGTTACTTGCTAATCGATTATCTCCCGGCGACAACATCCTCGTCTCCTCGATGGAGCACCACAGCGCCCTCTTGCCTTTCCGCCGAATCGCCGCCGAACGTGGCGCCATGCTGACCACCATCCCTCACGACGCCGACTATCGCCTCGATTTGCCGACCTTCAAGTTAATGCTGAACTCTCGAGTAAAAATTGTCGTCATCACTGCCGCCAGCAACGTGCTCGGCACTGTTAATCCGATCACCGAAATTGTCGCTGAAGCTCACAAACACGGCGCCATCGTTATCGTCGACGCCGCTCAGTACGTCGCCCACCTCCCACTATCGGTTAAGGAGTGGGGAGCTGACGCGGTGGTCTTCTCTGCACACAAAATGTACGGCCCGTTCGGCGTCGGCGTGCTTTATCTGCAATCGAGCCTCGGCCAATCATTGACGCCAACAGCCCTAGGCGGCGGCATGATGACGGAAGTCACCTCATCGATTACGACCTTCGCCGAAGCTCCCTGGAAATTCGAATCCGGCACGCCAAACATCGCAGGCGTCATCGGCCTCGCCGCCGCCATTCACTACCTGACCGCCCTCGGCTGGCCCAACATCGTTCAACGCGAAGAAGAACTAGCGCGTCTGGCTCTCGTCGGCCTCTTGTCTCTCAACGATATTAAAATCATCGGCCCCCTCACCATGCACGACCGCTTGGGCGTCATCTCGTTCACGGTCCCCGGCCTCCACCCCCACGACTTAGCGACCCTCCTCGGCGAGCAAAATGTGGCCATCCGCGCTGGCCATCATTGCGCCATGCCCCTCACCTCGAGTATCGTTGCCTCTGGCGTGGCTAGAGCGAGCCTCGGCCTTTACACCACGGAAGAAGACATCGCTCGCCTCATTCAAGGCATCAAAGCCGCCCGCGCCAAACTCTCCTAATATGGACTCCATTTACCGCGACCATATCCTGGAACACGCCCGTCACCCTCGCAACTTCGGCGTTTTGGCCGACGCCACAAAGCAGGCCCGCCTCGCCAACCCCACCTGCGGCGACGTCTGCACTATCTATCTTAAAATCGCCAACGATGCCATCGTCAACGCCACTTTCGACGGTCACGGCTGCGCTCTCTCAACAGCAGCAGCCTCGTTACTCACCGAGCATCTGACGTCGATGTCATCGGTTGCGCCAATAATAGGCGGGGTTACCATGCCCTGCTTGAACGAAGCCGAATTTCTAACTCTCCTCGGCATCGAACCAACCTCTGGTCGCCTCGACTGCGCTTTACTCCCTCTCCGCGCCCTCAACGCCGCCCTAAAATAATATGTCTTTAATCATCAAAGATCTCTCCGTCAGCCGCCAGCAAACTTCGATCATCGATCGAGTCAGTTTGACGATAGCGCCCGGCGAACTGCACATCCTTTCTGGCCTCAACGGAGCAGGGAAGTCGACCTTATTAAATTCCCTCATGGCCAACCCTCTCTACGAAGTCACTTCTGGCCAAATCGTTTTAGACGACGTCGACCTCACCCCATTATCAACTTTCGAACGCGCCCGTGCCGGCCTCTTTCTCTCATTGCAAACTCCCCCCGAAGTCCCCGGCGTCCCCCTCGAAGACTTCCTCCGAACATCGCTTGAAGCCATCCAAGGCACCCGCCCTCATACCATTCCCTTCGCCAAAGACTTAAACGATTCCCTCGCCTTACTCCGCCTCGACCCCAAATTCGCTAAACGATCGCTCAACGAAGGCTTCTCCGGCGGCGAAAAGAAACGCAGCGAGTTACTCCAACTTCTCATGCTCAAACCCAAATACGCCCTGCTCGACGAACCCGACTCTGGCCTCGACCCCGACGCCGTCGGCTACTTAATCGAAGTCATCGCTAAATTACGTCAACAAGGCACTGGGATCCTACTCGTCACCCACTACGCTCATATCATCGAGGCCCTAAACCCAAATATGATTCATGAGCTCAGCTCCGGGAGGTGTCACCTCCGGGAGCTGATTTCCTAATTATTAGGAAAATCACGATTTAATTTTTCATAGAGTCAAAAACCTAAGCATTTTCAACACCCTCTCCCGGAGCTGACACCTCCCGGAGCTGATTATCAACTGTGGATAAATATGCCCTACATCAAACAATACTCAGCCCTTCACCCCAAAGAACTGCGCCAGCTCAACTACAAACGCCAATACAAACTCGAGCACCCCAGCTGGGACGACTCCATGGTGCTCCTCACCAAACGGATCGCGGAGCGTCTCCCACCAAACGCCGCCGTCCTCGACCTCGGTTGCGGCCACGGCAACTTCGTCATCGACGAGCTCCTCCCACGTTTCAGCCGTCGCGTCGGCCTCGACGTCTCATCTGACACCACCGCCGGCAATCGCAGCGTCACTGAACTCGTTCACGGCACCATTGAGCAACTCCCATTCCCGGACGCCACTTTCGACATCGTGCTCTCCCTCTGGGTCCTCGAACATGTCGCCAATCCACAACTCGTCTTCAATGAAGTTGCCCGCGTCCTCAAACCCGGTGGCTTCTTCGCCTTCGTCACCCCCAATCGCGGCAGCGCCCTCATCTCCCTCCGTCGCCTCATGAACAAATCCCTCGCCGATCGCCTTCTCTGGCGCCTCTACGCCCGTGCCGAGGACGACGTTTTCCCGGTTCACTATCGTTGTAACACCCTATCCGACCTCAAAACTCTTGCCGCCAACTCTAGCCTCAACGTCGACTTCCTGCATCTCAACCCCGACCCGTCCTACACCTCTTTCGGTCAGCTCAGCTATCGTTTATCTAGCACATTATCCTCGATCTCATCGACGTTGACTCGGCCACACATTATTGGAGTTATGAGAAAGTAGTATACTGCTTGAGTTATGTACATCTTCCTCGACGAAAGCGGAAATTTCACCAAACACAATCAAGAGGAGTATTTTGTTATTGGCTCATTTACCGTTAGCGACCAGCGTCGAACAGCCAAAGCATTTCGTATTTGGCGCAAGCACTTTCCTAAAAGGATGCGCTCACAGTCAGAAATTAAATGGTCGCAATCTGGTTTATCTGATGATTTGCGACTCAGCACTTTACGAAAAATTGCCAAATTGGACGTTCGTATTCGTTTTGGTTATTTGCTAAGGAACAATATTCCAAGTAGTTTTCGTCGACGCGGTAAAATCGAAGCCGGCTTACTTTATACGAGCATTATTGGTGGACTTATTGAGAAATACCTTCCGACTGACGATAAAGAAGTTTATATTTTCTGTGATCAGCGTCCATTAAAAGGCATGACCAATAAAGGATTTGAGGAATCTATTCGTGCTCGCGTAATCGCTCTTTGTCCGTCTGATGCTTTGGTTAAGGTGACGATGATTGATTCTACTTCTAATCCAAACATGCAGATTGCAGATTGGATTTCTGGAG
>CAITFQ010000005.1 GCA_903891735.1 Candidatus Uhrbacteria bacterium
CCTGGCCTCGTCATGATGGCCGCTATTACCAACAGCTTCAGCAACGTCGCCAGCAGTTTCTTCGGCGCCAAATTCCAGCGCTCGATCGAAGAAATCCTCGTCTCACCGATGAAGCCCTGGGTCATGATGATGGGCTACGTTTCTGGCGGCATGATTCGCGGTCTCGTCGTCGCCAGCGCCGTCTGGCTGGTGTCGATTTTCTTTGTCACGCCCCACGTCGCCCAACTAATTCCCCTTCTTTTCTTCATCCTCATCACCTGCCTCATCTTCTCCCTCCTTGGGTTCTTGAACGCCCTCTTCGCCAAAAAATTCGACGACGTCGGCCTCATTCCCACCTTCGTCCTCACGCCTCTCACTTACCTTGGCGGCGTCTTCTACAGCCTCGACGCCTTGCCAAGCTTCTGGCGTCACATCTCTTACTTCAACCCAGTCGTCTACATGATTGACGGCTTCCGTTACGGTTTCGCCGGTACAGGCTCCACGCCAATCATCTGGAACGCCCTGGCCCTTGCCACCATTGCTGGACTCCTAATCCTAGCCAATCTAGCTCTCCTCAAACGCGGCATTGGCCTCAAAAGCTAAGCGCTATCTATTCTCAGACAATGATGCTATGGTGCGGCCTCAAGCCGTTCTAAGGCTTTCACCACTTTCATTATGTCCGATGACACCACCATGCCAGTTGCTGACGACGCCGCTGTCGTTACCGCCGATGTAACTGCCGAGGAGACCACCGAAACCGCAGAAGCTCCAACTGCTGACCCAATGACCGAAGAGACCGCTTCCTAGTCACCACACCAAAAATTCCCCGTTAATTCGGGGATTTTTTGTTTCTGTGCTAGACTCTACTCACTATGCCCGCCGTCTTCATCAAAAGCGCCACCCAACTCGACCAACTCCCCGAGGGCAACAAGCCCCATATTGCGATTGTTGGCCGCAGTAACGTGGGCAAATCGACTCTCGTCAACCAACTTACCAAGCAGACAGATCTAGCTCGGGTTAGCGCCAAACCAGGCCATACTCAAGCCATGAACATCTACGAAATCGACAAACGCTATTACCTCGTGGATCTCCCCGGCTTTGGCTTCGCTAAAACTAGCAAAGTTCAGCGCGCCGACTTCCAAGACATGATCGCTGACTATTTGCGGGAAACGGAGCAACTAAAAATGGTCATTCTCATCGTCGACGCCAGCATTCCGCCGACTGTTCTCGACGAAGAAATGTTCGGTTTCCTCGAATCACTCGAGCTCCCCATCACCGTCGTCCTCAACAAAATCGACAAACTAAAGGCCAACGACCTCAAAAAACTCATCCCCACCATGACGCCCATCTTCCCCAACGTCACCTTCGTCCAACACTCAAGCGTCCTCGGCAAAGGCCGCGGCGAACTCACCGATGTTATCGAACGAGCTTTGCGTCACGCAACTTCTTCATTGCCACCGCAAATCTAATCATACCAAATTCAAATTCCAACTGCTCGAGATCGACAGCCAACTCGCCGCTAAACAGAAACGCCTCATTACTTTCCGTGTAGCTCGGCCCACTTGGCCTTAAATGAGCATTCGTCTCTTCCCACTTAGCGCACAACATATCGTACAACTCAGCCGCTATCTTATCTTTTCGCATCGTTCGATACTCCTCGGTTTGACTCCCTGACAAATAATGCGGCGTCGCGTCCAGTCACAATTTTTCTAACTTTGGCGTCGACCCAACTTCACGTTCGAATCGATCACAAATTTTCTCTGCTTCTTCTTTAGTAGCGCACAACGCAATCGGACGCGACCACTTTCTAACATGAAGTAAACCACTAACCAAATATCGTCTGCCCATCGTCGTCGCTCGATTACCAAAGACTGCAATTATCGGCTGCTCAGTTACCACAAAGCCGCGAATTTCATCTTTATAATACGTATGTATTGTCCATTTAAATCCCCATCCCCACTTAGATTGCCAAGTGCGCCCCTCAATCCAGTTCTCACGTTGACTCGCCAACATTCCATCACCAACCGTCACAAATACTAAACCGACAATAGCAAATGCCAACCATAACCAGACCGACGTACCGTTATGGTTAGCAATCGAGTGCCGAATCTGCCCATACTCCACCCACCACAAACCAAGCCCGACCAGCAGGAAAAACGGTCCAAACAACCATCTACTCCAACCCAGCTCCGAATATTTGTACACCTCAAGCTTGCTCATATAACCAACATGGTACACTATAATCACTTATGCGTATTCCTGTCACAATCCTAACCGGCTTTCTCGGCGCTGGCAAAACCACCTTACTTAATCGACTCCTAAACGAGAACACCGACCAAAAATTCGCCATTATCGTCAACGAATTTGGCGACGTTGGCATTGACGGCGGCCTCCTCGACGGTGCCAAAAATGGTCTTATCGAATTGAATGGTGGCGCCATCTGTTGCGCGGCCATGGGCGACACCGTCAAAGCTATCACCTCTTTGCTCGCCAGCGACAAAAACTTCGACCGTGTCATTATCGAAACCACTGGCCTGGCCGATCCACTCCCGCTCGCCAAAGCCTTCATCAATCGTCCCTCGCTGGAAAAGGCCTTTTCCCTCGACGCCATCACCACGCTGGTCGACGCCAACACCTTCCTCGAACGCTTGGCCGATACGGAAGAGGCCGGCAAACAACTGGCCATCGCCGACATCGTCGTCATCACCAAATCAGATCTCGTCGACGCTGCTCGTCTGCTCGCCGTCGGCAACAAAATTACCGAACTTAACCCCTCCGCTAAAATCATCATCGCCGTCCGTGGCGGTCTTAAAGTGGAAGAACTCTTCAATACGCCATTACCTGCCGACACCGAACGCTTGCACGCCAAAGCGGCAGAGGCCCAAAGCCACAGTCACAGCAACATCACCTCCCTTCACCTCCGCGAGACAGCACCTCTCGACCTCGCCAAAGTCTCCCGTTTCATCGGCGAGCACCTCGTCATCAATGGCGACCGCTTGCTCCGCTACAAAGGCATTTTTGATATCGCTGGCCGTCCCGAGCGTTTTGTCTTCCAAGGCGTCGGCTTTGACTTCGAACTTCTCCCCGATCGCGCTTGGCTACCCACCGAAATTCGCCAAAGCGACCTTATTCTCATCGGCACCCAAATCCAAAAACCCGAATTCGCTCCCGCTTTCACTGCCTGCATTTCCTAATGGGGTCAGGTCTTTACTTTTTACCTCAATAAAATAACTCTGCGCCGAAATTCGTCGACTGCACCACCGATCCATCGGCGTACATGATTAGGTAATCAAACTCGAACTCGTCCAGCATAATTTTCGGCTCCATGAAAAACAAACAAGTCGTCAGCATATCCGCCAACATCGTCGTCTCCGCCATCACCCACACTGCCAAAATATCCTGCGGCGATTCCAGCGTCCGTGAATCGATGATGTGATGATACTTCCCCCACTTTCTTCTATTCCCCGCCGACCCACACAAACTCTGGTTACCAATTTCGACCACGCCAATCGCCAAACTCGTATCCCGTGGATCCTCTAGCCCTACTCTCAGTTTCGACGCATTCGAACTTCGTTGGCACATATCGCCACCCGCATCAACCGTAAAATCGGTGAGACCGAAACTCGCCATCAGCTCGGCTACCAGGTCAACCAGATAACCTTTACCAGCCGCCCCAAAGTCCAACACCGCCGGCTGCTTCGTCGTTAGTTGCCCGTTCTCATAATCGATCTCCCCAAAAACCTCCC
>CAITFQ010000006.1 GCA_903891735.1 Candidatus Uhrbacteria bacterium
CCCCCTTGCGGCGATCGCCTGATTGAGCATTGTGTCTGCCTGTAGATAGTCGCCACGCAGAGCAGCGGTCAGCCCAACGTTATTCAGCACCGCCGCACGGTCATCCGCCGGGCCAACCGCAGAAGATTGGCAGAAGATTTTGGGCGACTTTTATGGCCCGTTCCATGCCCAGATCGCCGAGAAGACAGGCGATTTGACGCGAGCTGACGTGATGAAGGAGAAGAGTTTGGGCGTCGACCCGCAGGATGGGCTCGAGATTATTGTGCGGACCGGGCGCTTTGGTCCCTACGTGCAGCGCGGGATTGTGAGCGATGAGAACCCGAAGCCGCCAAGGGCATCGTTAACCAAGGATCAGCTGATGGATACGATTACGCTCGAACAGGCGCTAAAGTTGTTATTGCTGCCACGCGTAGTTGGCAAGCACCCGAATGGCGAGGATATCATTGCTAACTTGGGACGCTTTGGGCCGTACCTCAAGTGTGGTAGCGTCAACATTACTCTGCCACCGACCGATCATCCGGCTGAGGTGACACTGGAACGCGCGATTCAGATTTGTACGGAAGGCGCGGCTAAGAAGGCCGAGGCGATGAAGCCACTGGCGGAACTTGGTGAGGACCCGACGAGTAAAGGACAGATTGTGATTCGTAGTGGTCGGTTTGGCGATTATATTACGGATGGTAAGACGAATGTGACCGTGCCGAAGAAGTTGATGGTAAGTGACGTGACGTATGAAATGGCGGTTGAAATGTTGGTGAAGAAACGCGCGTCGCCTAAAAAGGCTTGGGGTAAACGCAAAAAGAAGAGTGATGATAGCGAAGAATAATAAATAGGCGGGGGCTGTGTCCCCGCCTATTGTTATAAAACGATTTTTGGCCTATTCTGAATCAAGTATGCAAAGTCCGAGTTTTGAGGATTTAAAGGTAGCGTTAGATGCCAGGTATAGCGAGTTTGATTTGTTGTTGCTGCAGACGGCTTACGATTATGCCAAGACGGCCCATGAGGGGCAACTGAGAAGTACGGGCGAGCCGTATTTTAATCATGTGTTTCAGACGGCGGTAAAGTTGGCGAAGTTGAGGCTGCCGAGTGAGGTGATTGCGGCGGGGTTGTTACATGATGTGCCGGAAGATACCGAACGGACGCTCGAGGATGTCGAGAAAGAGTTTGGGGCGGATATTGCGGGCATGGTGGCGAGTTGTACGAAGCTTGGGAAAGTGAAGTATCGCGGCGAAGAGAGATACATTGAGAATTTGCGCAAAATGTTCGTGGCGATGGCGGAGGATGTGCGCGTCATCTTTATTAAGTTTGCGGACCGGATGCACAACATGGAGACGCTGTATGCTAGGCCCGAGCATAAACGATTAAGAATTGCCAAAGAAGTGATGGAGATTTACGCGCCGATCGCCAACCGGCTCGGCATGGCGGAGTACCGTGGTCAATTTGAGGATCATGCTTTTAAGTACCTGTTTCCAAGGGATTATACGTGGACCCAGCATTTGCTCGAGGAACGAGTGCGCAAGTTTGGGCCGGCCATGAACCGCGCTATTCCGATGGTGGAGAAGGCGCTCAAAGAGAACAATGTGGCTTACGTCGACGTCCACGGCCGGATGAAGCATTGTTATAGTCTGTATAAGAAGCTCAAGAAGTACGAGAATGATATTGATAAAGTTTACGACATTGTCGCCTTGCGCATCATCGTCAACAACGTGGCGGACTGCTACGCCGCGCTGGGCGTCCTACACAGCCTGTACACGCCGCTGCCCGGCCGTATTAAGGATTACATCGCGCAACCAAAGCCGAACGGTTATACGTCGCTCCACACCACCGTGTTTGATGACAACGGGGCGATTGTGGAGTTCCAGATTCGCACCCAGCAAATGCACGAGGAGGACGAGTTTGGTATTGCGGCGCACTGGCGTTACAAGGAGGGTGCGGCTAAGAGCAAGCACGTGACGTGGATGGAGGAGTTTGCCAAGATTCAGAAAGAGATCAGCGGCGACACGTTCATGGATCATTTGGATAACATGAAGCTCGACATGTTCCGCGACCGGATTTTCGTGTTTACGCCGCGGGGTGACGTGATCGACCTGCCGGAAGAGTCGACGCCGGTCGACTTTGCTTATGCCGTGCACACCGACATTGGCAACAAGGCGACGATGGCGCAGGTGAATCGAATAGTGGCGCCGCTTGATACGCCGCTTAAGAGTGGTGACGTGATTGAAATTGTGACGGATAAAAACCGCAAGCTGCCGAACGAGGATTGGCTGCGCTTTGTGAAGACGCATCATGCGCGGGAGAAAATAAAAGACGCACTCCGGGCGACGAAGCGGTCTTTCCTGTCGAAGATGATTAAGCGGGCGAAGGATTTTACGTAAGATGTTCGATGAGGGCTTTGA
>CAITFQ010000007.1 GCA_903891735.1 Candidatus Uhrbacteria bacterium
CGCTGTTGGCGGCAGCTACACCGAAGGTTTGCTCGGTACCGCCCAGCTCATCAATCCGCTCTATGCAACCGACAGCGACACCGACACTGATCTAACCCGTTTGGTCTTCAGCGGCTTACTCATGGTCGACGCCAAAACCGGCGCTTTAGTCCCTGACCTCGCCAGTGGCTACACCGTTTCTGACGACCAAAAAACCTACACTTTCACTTTGCGTGACAATATCTTCTGGCACGATGGCGAACCCATTACCACGGAAGACGTCGCTTTTACTTTCAACGCTATTCAAAATCCCGACTATCACAGTCCCCTGGCTGTTAGTTTTGCTGGCGTCACGACGGAAGTCACCGACGACCACACCATCGTCTTCACCTTAAACGAGCCCTTCGCCTCTTTTCTTTCGACTCTAACCGTCGGCCTTCTGCCGGTTCACATTTGGCAAGATATCCCACCAGCCAGCGCCCCTTTGGCTCACGTCAACCTGACCCCAGTCGGCTCCGGACCATTCAAATTCAATAAGCTAACCACGGATCAGCGCGGTACTTTGCGCAGTCTCTCCTTAGTTCGCAATCCTGATTTTTACCGCGGCGCACCGTTCATTAATGAACTCAACTTCAAATTCTACACTGATCCGAGCAGCTTACTCGACGCTCTCAAAAACCGTAATATCGAAGGTGCTGGCTTCGTTGCCCCTAATCCAAACGGTAATGTTCAGTTGGCTGGCCTACAAACCGTACAAGCCCCACTGGCCCAATTTACTGCCCTTTTCCTCAACGACACCCACAGCAACCTATTGGCCGATTCTAATGTCCGCCAAGCTCTCACCCTAGCCACCGATCGCTCGGCTATTCTCAAAATATTTAACTCCGGCACCATCATCACCTCCCCAATCTTGCCCACCATGCCCGGTTACGACACCACTGTCGGCGCCTCCAACTTTGATCTCGCCGGGGCCACCACCTTGCTTGACACCGCCGGCTGGAAACTGGTCGATAGTTCACCTATCCGCGCTAAAAATGGCGTCTCCCTCGCTTTCAACCTGACTACTCTCGACACCCCCGAACTCGACGCTGTGGCCGACCTCATTAAAACCGAGTGGGCCGCGGCTGGTGTCGACCTCACCATAAACGCTGTGGATCAAAATACTCTCCAAAATGGCCAACTTCGCGATCGCTCTTACGATATCCTCTTGAGTGGCGAACTCTATGGGGCGGACCAAGATCCTTACGCTTTCTGGCATTCTTCGCAAACTACTTACCCCGGCCTCAACCTGGCCCAATTCGCCAGCCGCAAAGCCGACGACGCCATCGAAGCCGCCCGCGCTACTAACGATCCAACCGTCCGTGCCACCTCCTTTGCTACCCTTGCCAAAGCAATCAACGAAGCTAACCCCGCCATCTTCCTCTACCAACCAAACTTCACCTATTTCACCTCGCCCCGTCTCCACGGCGTCGTTTTGCCCACCATCAACGTCCCCGCCGACCGCTTTGCTGGCATCACCGGCTGGTACATAAAAACCCACAAAGTCTGGAACAAAACCCCCTAACATTGACGCAAATCACTAAAAATGATATCTTTTCAGCCTTGTAGAGCGGTCGTTAGGAGCAGCAGCTGTCGGGTGGTCCTCTGACAACGCCAGCCATCGGCCCTGTAATGGCGCCCGAGTCATACGAGGTGAGACAGCCATTACGGTTGACGATGGCGCAGCTAGGAGGAGGACTACTCGATAGCTGCAAAGCGACGAGTCTAGGGCTGACGATAGCCGAGTCAATAACATGCGAGCGTGGCGGAATTGGTATACGCGCAGGTCTCAGAAGCCTGTGGTGGCAACACCTTGGGAGTTCGAGTCTCCCCGTTCGCACCACCGAGCTAAGCTCGGTCGTTGGTATGCGAGGAAAGCTTAGCTTTCCTAACTCAACGACAAATAACCAGCTTAGCGAAGGTGAGGCCAGCTCAGCTGGCCCACAAGTAACTGTGCTATAATATATTCATCAAGTTGCCAACCGTTTCTTATCGAGAACTTTTCGATGATAGACGACTGTCAACTAGAAGCTCTGCTTCATAGAAACTGTATTATCGATGATCGATAATCTTGCTTTCTTATCTAAAATCTAAAATTAGACAGTACTTTATTATGGGTAACTTTAAACCCCGTGGTCCTCGACCACCAAACTCAAGCTCTAATTCACCTCGTCCTGCTGGTTCGCCGAGCCCTTCCGCCGGCGCTCCTCGCCCCTCCGGTCCCCGCCCTTCCGGCTCTCGCCCTCCCTATCGTGGCGGTGGCGGCCGCAGCTCTAACCCGATGAGCAACCGCAGCGCTCAAGGCACGTTAAACACTCACGCTGGCCTCGTCAGCGACAAAACTTTTGCTGGTCCAACTGGCGAAAAAGTCCGCGTCATTGTCCTCGGCGGCTTGGAAGAAGTCGGCCGCAACTGCACCCTCATTGAATACAAGGACGACATCATCTTGATCGACCTTGGTTTGCAATTCCCGGACGAAGACATGCCGGGCGTCGACTACATCATTAACAACATGGCCTACTTGAAGGGCAAGGAAAAGAACGTCCGCGGTGTCGTCATCACCCACGGTCACTACGACCACATCGGCGGCATTCCTCACATTATCCCAGCTATCGGCAACCCGGTTGTTTACGCCTTGCCAATCGCGGCCGGCATCATCAACAAACGCCAGACTGATTATCCGGGCAGCAAAATCACCGTCAAACCAATCACCGTCCAGTCGGAATTGCAGCTCGGCGCCTTCAAGGTCAGCTTCTTCCACATCAACCACAACATTCCAGACTCCGCTGGTATCGTCATTGAAACCCCAGCCGGCGTCATTTGTCACACCGGCGACTGGAAGTTCGACTACCACCCCGTTGGTACGCCTCCCGCTGACTTTCACCGCATTGCCAAAGTCGGCATGGACGGCGTGATGCTGCTCATGGGCGACTCCACCAACGCTGGTCAACCCGGCCAACAAACGAGCGAAGCCGTCATTGGCGAAGAACTCCGCACCATTTTGGAAAAAGCTAAAGGTCGCGTTATTGTCGGTACCTTCGCTTCGCTCCTCTCCCGCGTTAAACAACTGATGGAAATCAGTGAAAGCCTCGGCCGCAAAATCGCGCTCGAAGGCTACTCCATGAAAACCAACGTGGAAATTGCTCGCGAACTTGGTTTCATCAACATCAATCCTAAATCCGTTATCCCAATCGAAAAAGTCGGCGACTACGCGCCAGACAAAATCACTATCATCTGTACCGGTGCTCAGGGTGAATCAAGGGCCGCCATGTCGCGCATCGCTAACGATGAACACCGCTTCATCCGCATCGAAAAAGGCGACACCATTATCTTCTCTTCCTCCGTCGTGCCAGGCAACGAAAACACCGTTCAGCGCCTCAAGGACGTCCTTTACCGCAAGCGCGCCAAGGTCATTCACAAGGACATGATGGACATTCACGCCGGTGGTCACGCCAAAAAGGAGGACGTCAAACTCATGCTCTCGCTCTTCAAACCAAAGTACTACATGCCAATCGAAGGCAACCACTTCTTACTTCGCGAGAATGCTGAGGTGGCCTACTCCATGGGCTGGAAAGAAGAAGACGTCTTCGTCGCCGACAACGGCCAGATCATCGAATTCTGGAAAGATCCAGCTACTGGCAAAGGTGTTGGCGCCATGACGCCAGAAAAAGTTCCAGCTGACTACGTCTTCGTTGACGGCTTGGGCGTCGGTGACATCAGCACAGTCGTCCTCCGCGATCGCCAAGCCTTGGCTGAAGACGGCATGGTCGTCGTCATCACCCAAGTTGAGAAGCAAACCGGCCGCTTGGTCGGCGAGCCTGACATCGTTACCCGCGGCTTCATCCACACCAAAGAAAACAAGGAACTTATCGTCGAAGCCGGCAACGCCATTAAAAAGGCCTTAGCCGACGCCGATCCACAAAGCATGGCGGATCCGAACGGCATCAAGGACAAAATCCGCGAGGAACTGGGCAAATTCATCTTCGAAAAAACCCAGCGCCGCCCGATGATCCTCCCTGTTCTCATCGAAGTCTAAGTACAAAAAACACCTCCCGGACACGTGCAAGCGTCCGGCGAGGTGTTTTTTTTCCTAAAATTTGTTACTCTAGTGCAATATGCGCACCATCACCGGCATTCAGCCTACCAACATCCTCCACCTCGGCAACTACTTCGGCGCCATCGAGCCAGCTTTAAAGCTGCAGGACTCTTCAGAACTCCTCATGATGATCGTCGACCTTCACGCCATCACCATTCAGCAAGACCCCAAAATCTTAAGGTCGAATATCTTGTTCCTCGCCGCCACTTACCTCGCCGCCGGTGTCGACCCCAGCCGAACCATCCTCTTCCAGCAATCCACCGTTTCCGCCCACGCCGAACTCGGCTGGCTCCTGCAAACCGTTTGCCGCATGGGTGAAGCCGAGCGCATGACCCAATTCAAAGATAAATCAACCAGCAAAGGCGAGAACGTGTCCGTCGGCCTCTTCACTTACCCCATTCTCATGGCCGCCGACATTCTCCTCTACGACGTCGCCACAGTCCCCGTCGGCGCCGACCAAAAACAGCACGTCGAGCTAGCTCGCGATCTCGCCGAACGTTTTAACCGCGACTTCGGCCAAACTTTTATCGTGCCCAAACCGGCTATTCGTAGCGCCGGCGCCCGTTTAATGTCGCTCATCGATCCAACCAAAAAAATGAGCAAAAGCGACCCCAACGCCAAAGCCTACATCTCCCTCATGGACGAACCCGAAGTCGTAGCTAAGAAAATTGCTGGCGCAGTCACCGATTCCGACCCCCGCATCACCCTCGACCCAGCTCGCCCCGGCCTGTTCAACCTCCTCACCATCTTCTCCTTGGTCACCGGCACCTCAGCCCTCGACCTGGCTCATAAATACGAAAACCAAGGCGCCAAAGCCCTCAAAACCGACCTAGCCGCAGCCATCGTTGACTTCCTCCACCCCCTCCAAACCAAAATAAACTCCCACTTAGCCGACGAAACTGCCTTAATCGACCT
Source organism: Candidatus Uhrbacteria bacterium (assembly GCA_903891735.1). Classification (GTDB taxonomy): domain Bacteria; phylum Patescibacteriota; class Patescibacteriia; order UBA9934; family UBA9934; genus UBA11707. Next base: position 5,030 of record CAITFQ010000007.1, read on the forward strand.
TATTTCCCAAGGCGACTCCCGGGCTCAAGCCATTGCCAACATAAAGCTAAAAC
>CAITFQ010000008.1 GCA_903891735.1 Candidatus Uhrbacteria bacterium
CGACCACCCAGTCCGCGGTCTTGGCCAGGCCGTTGATGGTGAGGGTGGTGCGGGGGCCGGGTTGGCCGAAGACGAAGACTGGGATTTTGCTCATGTTTTGCTCGTGGTTTGGATGGTGGACCAGCTCAGCTGGCAGTTGAGTTGCGTCATTAAGGTAGCTGAGACTAGCTAAAAAGTCAATGACGGAAACAGTCTGTAGTGTGGTCGTTAATGAGGCCGGTGGCTTGGAGATGGGCGTAGATGACGGTGGACCCCAGAAAAGAAAAGCCGCGAGACTTGAGATCTTTGGCGATAGTATCGGATAATTCGGATTTAGCTGGCATATTGGCAATGACGTCGATTTGGTGATCGATGATGACGTTATCGACGAAGGCCCAGAGGTAAGCGCAAAAGCCGCCGAACTCGGCTTGGATGGTGAGAAAGGCACGGGCGTTCTGAACGGCGGCCTTGATTTTGGCGCGATTGCGGATGATGCCGGGATCGAGGAGAAGGCGCTCGAGGTCAGTATCATCGAACTTGGCAACTGCCTGGGCGTCGAAGTTGGCAAAGAGGCGGCGATAATTTTCCCGTTTGTGGAGCACGGTTTTCCAGCTAAGACCAGCTTGGGCGCTTTCGAGGAGCAGAAACTCGAACATGACGGCGTCGTCATGAACGGGCACGCCCCATTCGGTGTCGTGATAGGCGACGTAAAGTTCATCGTTTAAGGGGACCCAGGCGCAGCGAGGAGGCATAGTGCATCGATAGTATCATAAAAGGCAGAACGACCGAACCCGGGCGAGGGGTGCGGTCGTTCGAGACGACGGTAGGGCTAAGGCTGACTAGCTAAACGGCGTTCGATAAGAGCGATCTGCTCAAAGGCGGCGTGCATGTCACCCTGGATGAGAAGCCACCCTCGCGGCCCGCCACGGTTCGGAACTTCTTGCAGCGCCTTCTTGACCATCTCCTCGCGGGTGATGGTGGGCAGGCGCAGGACGATGGCCACGAACTCGTACAGGCGCAGATACTGGTAGACGATCTCGGGGATGTCGTCGGCCTGGAATGAGCTGTAGACGGCGTAGTTCCAGCGTGGACAGTAGGTGTGCATGGTCGCCGCCTGATCTGCACAGTCGGAACCGAAGTAGAGGACGAAAGGAACTTTTGACTTGGTGGGCATGGGGCCTCGGGGTGGGAGTTGCGTCGATATATTGCGCTCGAACGATGCTAATGTCAAACAAAAATCCCCCGTCGACCATAAATGGTGCGGGAGACTTTTGCCTGAAATAAACCAGTGAAGAATTGACAACTTTGTGATTACAACGTCCGTTTGCCCCTTCGCTCTTGCGAGCTTCGGAGGCACTCGACCTTAAAGGGTCTTTCCCTAGAAAGGAGGTGATCCATCCACAGCTTCCGCTACGGATGCCTTGTTACGACTTAGTCCCTATTACTGGTCCTGCCTTCCGCCGCCGTTAAGCGACGTTCGGGCATTACCAATTCTCTTGACTTGACGGGCGGTGAGTACAAGACCCGAGAACGTATTCAAGGCGGCGTTATGATCCGCCTTTACTAGCGATTCCGGCTTCATGGAGTCGAGTTGCAGACTCCAATCCGAACTGAGACCGGTTTTCTGGGATTAGCTCCAGCTTGCGCTTTGGCATCCCTCTGTACCGGCCATTGTATCATGCGTGTTGCCCTGGACGTAAGGGCCATGCTGACTTGACGTCATCCCTTCCTTCCTCCCTCTTGCGAGGGCAGTCTCCTGCGAAAGTATAACGCAGAACAGGGGTTGCGCTCGTTACCCCACTTAAGGGTACACCTCACGGCACGAGCTGACGACAGCCATGCAGCACCTACATAGCGATCTCGAAGACGATATATGTTTCCAAATATCCACAGCTATATTTCAAGCCCAGGTAAGGTTCCTCGCGTTGCATCGAATTAAACCGCATGATCCACCGCTTGTGCGGGTCCCCGTCTATTCCTTTGAGTTTTAGTCTTGCGACCGTACTTCCCAGGCGGGCTACTTAACGCGTTAGCTTGTTTCGTCGACTCTGGGAGGGTCGAAACTCCCAAAATCTAGTAGCCATAGTTTACGGCGTGGACTACAGGGGTATCTAATCCCTTTCGCTCCCCACGCTTTCGTTCTTGAGCGTCAGTTGTGTTCCAGTAAGCTGCCTTCGCCTTTGGTGTTCTACCCGATATTAACGCATTTTACCGCTACACCGGGCATTCCGCTTACCTCTCCCACACTCTAGTCTTGCAGTATTACCCGCAGCCCCCAGGTTAAGCCTGAGGATTTAACAAATAACTTACAAAACCGCCTACGAACGCTTTACGCCCAATAAATCCGGATAACGCTTGTGGTCTCTGTATTACCGCTGCTGCTGGCACAGAGTTAGCAACCACTTATTCATTAGGTACCGTCAGGATTCTTCCCTAATAAAAGTCGTTTACGACCCGAAGGCCTTCTTCCGACACGAGGCGTCGCTCGGTCACACTTTCGTGCATTGCCGAATATTCGCGACTGCAGCCACCCGTAGGTGTCTGGGCAGTGTCTCAGTCCCAGTGAGCCAGGTCACGCTCTCGCGCCTGGTATCCGTCATAGCCTTGGTGGGCCTTTACCCCGCCAACTAGCTGATGGACCATAGGTCTCTCTCGAACCGATAAATCTTTCAATAGTCAGCCCTGCGGCCAACAATCATATCGAGTATTAGCTAAAGTTTCCCTTAGTTATTCTCGAGTTCGAGGTAAGTAACCAATGTGTTACGCTCCCGTTTGCCACTCCCTTATCCTCCGTCTTGCGACTTCGGACAGGGCGTTCGACTTGCATGCCTTAGCCACGCCTCCAGCGTTCATCCTGAGCCAGGATCAAACTCTCAATAATAATTCCTACTGTCTTGCGACAATAGGATCTGCTCGCCTCAAGGCTTGCGCCTATGAGACATGTGATGGACGTTGTAATCACGTAATTGTCAATACGTGGATTGTTCTTCGTAGAACTTAGTCTGTTGACTAAGTTCAATGGTTTATTCAGTTGTGAAAGGTCGTTATTTGTGGAGAAATCGCTTTCTGCAACGCGGGTAATGTACCCGAGGCTGGGATTGCTGTCAAGGATTTGAGCGACCCTAGGTTGTGAACAAAAAAGAGGCTGATTTAAGCCTCTTTTTTGGGGGCGATTTTTGCCTGCAGGGCGCGCCACTTTTTGATGGCAGCATGGTTTCCGGACAATAGTACCGGTGGAACGACGAGATTGGTGGTTTTACGACCAACTTTTAAGATGTAAGTCTCGGGCTTGGTGTACTGGGGATACTCGAGCACACCCTCGACGGTGTGAGATTCTTCGGCCAAGGTTTCCGCATTGCCGAGGACGCCGGGAATAAGGCGAATTATGGCGTCCGTCATGACCAGAGCTGGCAGTTCCCCACCGGTTAGGACGTAGTCGCCGATGCTGAGACTTTCGTCGGCTAGATTGTCAATAACGCGTTGGTCGATACCTTCGTAGCGGCCGCACAAGAAAACGAGCTCGTCGTAGGCGCTGAGGCGGACGGCGTCGGCCTCCGTGAAGCGTTGGCCTGAGGCTGAAGTGACGACGATGCAGACGCTGCGCTTTTTGGCGGATTTTTTAATCGCTTTGATGGCGTCGGCGAAAGGCTGGACGGTCATGACCATACCGGCTCCCCCGCCGTAGGGTGCGTCGTCGACTTTGCGGTGTTTGTCCGTAGAAAAAGAACGGAGATCGTGGGCGATGACTTCGGCCAATTTCTTACTTTGCGCGCGGCCTAAAATTGACGCCGTGGCGTACGGGCCGATGACTTCGGGAAAGATGGTGATAATGTGAAATTTTTTCATACTCGTTCTTTTATAGGATAACCAAAACCGTGAGGCGGTTAGGCTCCCACGGTTGCGGCCGTGTCTTTAAAATGTGAGGTCACCGACGGTGGTGGTGTCCATGTCGTCGTGATGGACAACGCGCGGGGTTGGAGCAGGAGCGGCGGCGGTAGGTGTCGACGTCATGGCAGGCGCAGCAACAGGCGTGGCTGGAGTCGTGCCGTGGTTGACGAAGCCCTCTTTCTTTTCGCCGAAAGTGCGTCCGGATGGATCATGGATGCGGAAGCCAATGCGCATGTTAGCTTTGGCCGCAATCGGACGGAGCAAAGTGCGGATAGCGACCGCGGTTTTGCCAGCGCCACCAATGACGTGACCCATGTCTTCTTGGTTGACGTGCAAGGTGATGAGCACGCCGTTGTCGTCGACGATGCGCTCGGCCCAAACGTCTTCAGGATGGTTGACGATCGCTTTCGCGACGTACTCCACGAACTCTTGATCAAACTCCATAAACGGAAAAGATAGTTAACTTACTGGCGCATTATACCACGGGCTCGTTTTTCTTGGCGAGTTCGGCCTTAGCGGCGGCCAATTTCTTAGCACGAGCAGCAGTGATGGTAACTTTGCGCATCTTTTCGCCCTTCAAGAGGCCGCGATCAATGAACAAGTTGCGAGCCGTAGCCGATGGTTGCGCACCCATGCTCAACCAGTAAGTAATACGATCCTCGACCAACACGGCGTCGGCCTTTTCCAAACGTGGGTTGTAGTTACCGAGCACCTCGATCGCTGGAGACCATGGATCGCGGTTGCTTTCCTGCAAAACGATGCGGTAGTAAGGCTGCTTTTTCTTACCAGTTCGTGAGAAACGAATAGTCAACATAGCGGAAAATTAGAGTTTTTGAGGGAGTTATGCGGGAAATGTACTGGTCGACGTATTGTTTGTCAAGCCCTGTAGGGGCAAATGCTAGACAGAAGCCGATAATAAGACTATTCTCGGTTGGCCTATGGCGACTCTTCAACCGCAGAATGAACCCCAACCCGAGCAAACCATTCGTTGGTTTCGGAGTAAAAGCATGGCTGATCTACTCAACAATGCAGACAATCCTGTCTGGCATGATCGCGAAAATGCAAAACTGACCTTTGGTTATCCAGTGCCGCTCAGCCCTTGGAAAGCCGGGCTCTGGACCTGGCGGAACTGGCAGAACATCGCCGCCAAACACGTCGTTGTTGACCAAAGTGGTAATCGTTACGGCCTGCTCGACAACATTCCGGAGGGCGAACTATATGAGCGAGGCGGCTTCTGGTGCACCAAGAGCAGCCAGTCGCATATTGGCCCATTCCTATACGCCATCGACTTTCTGGTGCCAGACGGAACGCCAGTGCTGGCAGCTCAAGAAGGCGAGATTACCCGCATCACCGATGGTAACACAGCCTGGGGTGATGGGCCAGAGTTCCGTGACAAGGTGAACTTTGTTGATATTGTCCATGCTTCCGGTGAAACTTCCGAGTATTGTCATATAGCGGCTGGCTCAGTGGCGGCGCTCGGCCTGCGGGTCGGCAGTGGCGTCAAAAAAGGCCAGATGATTGGCCGCGTCGGCAAGAACGGCTGGACCGATCGAGATCATCTGCACCTCGTCGTCTACCGCGATGACAACGCCAACCCGAACAATCCGCTAGAACCAGGTCGACGATTCAAGAGTCTTCGTATCCAGTTCGAGTAGCCACGTACACGCTCTGCGGCAAGCCACATTCTGGCTCCCGCCGAGTGTGTTCTTGTTTTCCAGCTAAATCGATTTTTGGCCTACCCCGCCTTTATGATATACTTTAAGTAATATGATTATATTAGGAATTATTTTGGTTTTAGTCGGGTTGATGCTGTTTATGACTGGCGGGGCGCTTAGTAATGACAATCCGGGGATAGAGCCCAAGCATGCGGCTCTGATGATAGTGGGGTTTGTGTTGATTATTGGGGGTGGGATTATGTTGACGGCGTTGGTGTTTGGGATGAAGTAAGAATCGATTTACAAAATCACGTCCCGGACGCTTGCACGCGTCCGGGACGTGATTTTTTGTTAGCGGCGGGAGGTGCCGGAGGCGTCGAGGTCAGAGAGGTTGACGGAGAGGAGTTTGCTCAAGCCATCGGCGGCCATGGTCACGCCGTAGAGGGTGTCGGCCTTTTCCATGGTGGCACGGTTATGGGTGATGACGATGAATTGGGTCAACTTCTGGAGTTCGCCCAGGATGTTGGCGAAACGGACGGTGTTAGCTTCGTCCAGCGCGGCGTCGACCTCGTCCAGAACGACGAAAGGTGAGGGATTGGTGGCCATGATCGCGGAGACTAAGGCGATCGATGTTAAAGCGCGTTCACCGCCGGAGAGTAAGCCGAGGGATTTGAGTTTTTTGCCGGGAGGAGTTGCTTGGATGTCTATTCCGGCGACGGCTTCGGCGCGATCGGCGACGCGGGCTTGGATGGCGCTGACGGATTCTTCTTCGACTTCCCCTCGACTAAGCTCGGGGTCTGCGACGGCTTTGGCGACATCGTCCAGGGCGCGATCCATGTTGACTTTGGTTTCCTGCGCGACCTCGTCGGCCGTGAGTTTGATGAGGCTGCAGCTGCCGCCGTTGAAGAGAACTTTGAAGTATTTTTGGAATTCGGCGTTGATGGTGGCGAAGGAGGCTTCGGATTGCTGGCGGATTTGGTCGTCGAGTTCGTCGATTACCTTCTCCGTCGATTTGATGGCGGCGCGGAGGTCTTTGACCTGATCCGACAAGAAAGTGAAACGTTCGTTGGTGGATTCGTATTCTTTCATGACTTCCTCGTCGATGCCGCCGATCATTTCCAACTGGTGTTTGAGGCGTAAAAGACGATCATGTAACTCAAGAGTCTCGGCAATAATGACGGAGGGCTTGGTCTGCTTAATTGTTTTGGCTGCGTCCTCGCCGACGGCATCGATGAGCTCGCGCTCGAGGCCTTCGCGGCGGGTTTCGACGCGGGCGAGGTCGATTTGGACCGAATTAGCCGACGATTCGAGGCTCGACAGCTCCTGTTGGGTGAGGCGGAGTTGACGCTGCAAGGCGAAGGCTTCGTTTTTGCTGGCCGACTCCTGGACACGGAAGTTATCCAGGGATTTTTCCGCGTCTTTGACGGCCTTTTCGGCGGAAACGATGAGGTTGGCGGCGGTCGATAGAGCTGAGAGTTGTTCGCTCGTAGCCACGTAGTCGGCCGGGTTGGGCTTGGTTAAGCGATCTTTGAGTTTAGTCGATTTGGCTGAAACTGCATCGATTTCGTTAGCGATGATAATGACTTCGTCGAGGCTCGAGGCGGCACGAAGGCGGGCGGCAAAGTCGCGGTGAGATTCGGCTAGAGTGCCGACTTCGGCGATGATTTCGTGTAATGGCAGTGGCGACCAAGTGGATTGCGCGCGGACTTTCGACAACTCGAGTTCGCGTTCGGCAACGAAGTGGGCGCGGCGGGCGTCGGCCAGTTGCTGCTGGGCGGTTTTGTACGATGTTTGGAGAAGCTGCAGGCCAGTATCGACGGAGGTGGTGCTGACTTCGACTTTCGACAGTTGGTCGAGTTTGGCATCACCGGCTTGGAGTTCGAGGCGCTTCGATGATACTAGGTCGCGGGCTTTGGAGAGGCGAGCTTCGACGGCGGCTTGTTCGGCAGCGAGTGTCCACCATTGGCTGGAGTAATAATCGTTTTGGACAATGCGAAGTTCGGCTTCGACGGCAGCTCGGCGATTCAATCTTTCGACCTGACGTTTCAACGAGTTGACGCGGGGCTCGAGCTCGGTGAGTAGAAGCTCAACTTCGCTCAGGTTGTCGGCGGATTTTTGGAGTTTCAATAAAGCTTGGTGGCGTTTCAGCTGAAAGCCGCGGACACCCATGGCGTCGTCGAAGAAGATTTTGCGTTCTTCGGGCGTCGCGGTTAAGACGTGGTCAATCATGCCCTGGCCGATGACGGCATAGCTGCGTTGGCCGACGCCGGCTTCGGCGAGCAGGAGTTGGATGTCGCTAAGGCGTGATGGCGTGCCGTTGACGAGATAAGCCCCTTCGCCGTCGCGGTAGAGGCGGCGCGTAATGACGACTTCGGCGAAGTCGAGTTTCATCGACTTATCGGCGTTGTCGAAGGTCATGGATACCTCGGCGAAACCGGCGCGGGACTTGGCGTCGGAACCGGAAAAGATGATGTCTTCGGCCTTTTTGCCGCGGAGGAGTTTCAACGACTGCTCACCGAGACACCACCTAATTGCATCAGCCAAGTTCGATTTTCCACTGCCGTTCGGGCCGACGATGACGGTCAAAGCCCGGCCTTGGTGCTGGCCA
>CAITFQ010000009.1 GCA_903891735.1 Candidatus Uhrbacteria bacterium
CCTCGCGGCGCCATCGTCAACCGTAACGGCTGGCTCACCTCGTCGGACTCGGGGGCCGTTACAGGGCCGAGGCTTGCTGCGGGGCAGGACCACCACTCGTCTTCGCTGACTACCGCCAATCTACAAGACTTCTGGCTCACTAACGACTTACTCTACCCCGCTACGCCCCTACCCAGCTACCCCGCTTTATTTTCTTTATCCGCATCCTTGAGTTCACCGGCCGCGACCATGGCTTTGTAGACTGCGCCGAGAACGCCGTTAACGAATTTACCGGAGGCGTCGCCGCCGAAGGTTTTGCCGAGTTCGATGGCTTCGTTGATGGCGACTTTGGAGGGAATGGCGTCATCCCATTTGAGCTCGTACATGCCGAGGCGGAGGATGTTGCGATCCATGACGGTCATGCTGGCGACGGACCAGTTAGGGGCGAAGCGTTCGAGGGCGGCGTCTAACTCCCCCACTTTGGCGATGATGGCCGCGACTTGGGTGTCGACGTAGCCGCCGTCGTCAAAGTCTTTAGCGAATTCTTGTTTGACGTAGGCCAACACTTCGGGAAGACGACTCGTATCCTGGCCGCGGAAGTCCCATTCGTAAAGGGCTTGCATGGCCATGGTACGAGCTAAATGTCTATTGCTCATAGAAAACTTGGTTAGGTAAAAGCAGTATACTCGAAATCGCCGGAAACCAAAAAGGGGTTATTCCCCTTTTTTGGTCTTAGCGGCAGTTTTGGTAGCCTTAGGAGCTTTAGCAGCTTTGGTTGGCTTAGTTGCCTCCTTAGCAGCCTTAGGTGCAGCAACCTTGAGCTTGCGAGCGACAGCGTCGACACTACCCTTAGCCTGGCGGCCGTTGTAGTTGTGACACTTAGGGCAAGCGTGGTGAGCCAACATGTCGGCGCCACAAGCCTTACACTTTTCAATGATCACGGCCTTGAGCGCGTGATGACTGCGGCGGCGGCGAACCTTAGAACGTGAGGATCGGAATGACGGCAATGGCATAGGAAATAAGGTGAAAGTTGGCTAAAGAGTAGTTGATTAGCGAAAAAACGTCAACTACAGACGGCCGGCTGAGCCCTGGCCGCTCATTTTACGGACGATTTCTACCAATTCTTGGCCTTTAGCTAAAGGTTGACCAGGAAGGTTGGTGCCGCTTTGGCTGCCCTTGCGCTGGTAGCCGCTGTTGTTTTGGGCGGCATTTTGAATGGTGACGGTGCAGAGGCCGAAGAGGCGCTCCATCATGCCTTGCTTAAGTAGGACGTCCTGAATGGAGGAATAAGGCATGTGAGTCTCGCTTTTGTTAATGATGCCGGTGCGAATCTCCAAGAAGCTCGGGGTGAAAACCCAGGAGAAGTTGGCTTTCCAGAGGAGTGAACCAACGATTTGAGCGCCGAAGATGAAGCAGAAGAGCAGAAAATAGCCGCCAAAGATGTAGACGTAAGCCCCAGAACTGGCGCCGTGGCTCAAAAATGACACCATTTGGGTGCCGAAAACTAGGATGAGAATGATCGTACTCAGTAGTGAGCCGGCGATGATACTGAAGATCCAGCGAGGGCTGATGGGGTAGGATTCGGACGAGATGTTGGCGGGGACTTCGATGTGAGCGCTAGGAATAGATGAGGGTGTCGTCGAAGTCGAGGTTTGGGTCGGGGCGTGGTTGATGCTCGAAAGTAAGAAGTTTTTAAGAGCGTCAGCGGTGGCGGCGTCGACGCCGTCGATGTGGGCTTCGAGGCCGCTGGTGGCTGTGGCGCTAGCGATGTGGACGTCGTAGAGACCCATGAAGCGGTCGAGGAGGTCTTGGTCGACGTAGACGTCTTGGATTTTCTGGTACATGACGTGGATCTCGGCCGGGGTGATGGCGCCTTTACGGATGGTGAGGTAGCCATCGCCAGCGTCGTAGAAGTAGGTGCGGATGTAAACACGCCAATACCAGGCGTAAAGAGCCATGATAATGAGAAGAAAAATGACGATGCCGATTAACCAGAGGCCAACAATAAGGGCTGGAGTAACGGCTCGGCTCTTGCTAGCTACGACCATGGCAACGATGGCGCCGCCGATCATGATTGAGAAAACGAAAACTAAAAAGGCAGCCGGAATGATGCTGGCCAGCATCTTTTTCCAGAACTTTTTGGGGCTGAGGGGATATTTGTCTTTGAAAGAAACGGTGGTGGTCATAAGAATTAATTACTACTAAGAGCGCTGACGACATTGCCGGCCAGCATGATGAGTCCGGCAAACAGTAAGATGAAGGTGAAGGCGTTGGGAAGTAGTTGGTGGAGATCGCCGCTGACGGCGGTGCTGATGATGGTGCAGATAACGGCGAGGACTAGGCCGATACTGGAGATGATAGTGTTTGGTTGATCGGTGCGAGTTTGATAAGCAAGCGCCGCCTGTTTGACGGCGTTGTTGGCGGACCAAGCGCGATGATTGCTGTCGTACCAGACCACGTCAGCGGCTGATTTATTGGCGGTTTTGCTAGGCATGAAAGTAGTGTACCGTACTTGATAAGTTCGTGCTACACTGGCCTAAATTAGCAAAATATATGCGCATCAAGGTTGAGGGTGATTGGTCAGGCACGATTTCTTTTGTCATGGCCGGGATGGCGGTGGCGCTGTTGGCTTACTTCGGTGCCCGGGCTACTTGGGGAAATAGGTTTTCCGATGTAGTGGCGATCAACCTGTATGCGATGGCCGTCTGTTATTTTATGCTGGCGGCGATTACTGGAGTGGCAGCTTATGTGGGTCGCGAGGTACCGGACGGGTCATCTTGGGTGACGTGGGAGAGTACGGGTTTTGATTTTTGGGGCAACGTTATGTCCATGATGGCCCTAGCTATGACGGCGCTAGGGTTAGGCGCAGGATTGCCGGCGGCGAAAGATCTGGCTAGTCCCCTGTTGTGGCTCTGCGTATTTGCTGGATTGCTGATTGTGACCTGGGGAGTTGCCTGGCTAAATTTTGGTGCGAGAATAATGGTTTTTACACCGGATAAAAAGGTACTTCTGCTCAAGGGTCGACCTTTTACATTTATTAGAAAAACCTTCAAGCCGAGCGATTGGTTAGGGCTGCATGTGTCGTGGCAGCAGGGTTATAGTGGTGGGATGTATAGAACGGCACCGGATAATTTGTATTTCGTGTGGGGAGTCTATAAAGGTGGGGTGATTAAGTTGAATACGGTCAATATTCCGCAGGAAACAAAACGAACAGAGGGCTTGCGGCTGGTGCATGAGCTAGTTGAAACAACAGCCGAAAAAACTGGATTGCCGGTGCCGCCATGGCCAGCCGATAAGGATATTTATTTAAACTTGTGGAACAGCGGCAATGAAGACTAGGAGCGGCGAGTTGCAGCTTTGGCTTTGGTTAATAGAAGAACTAGGCTGATGATAGTCATGATGACGCTAATGGTGATAGCCGGTAGAAAGAAAATGAAGTCGAGCCAGAGGTGAGGCTCTTCAGCTGGGTCGAGGACGGAATTGCTCGGATCTGCCGGATTGTAGTAAACAGTAGTAGCGTCGCCAGGCTGTAAGTAAGTGGCGGCGTATTGCTTAGCGTCTTGTTCCTCGTTGATTGAGGGCCAAGTTTTAACAGTGTATTCGTTGCTGTAAGCAGACCCGTCGACTTGGTAGTCTGCGTCGAGGAAAAGAAAGTAACCGCTTTGACTGTAGACGGATGAGCCATGATTCCAGCGAACAAAATGGCCAGGATCATAGTTAATGTAAGTGTCGCTAACTGTAGCGTCGACGGAGAGATAGGTGCCGAGGAATTTTTGTTGTAACTCTTTCCCACCGTGGGCGAAGGTGAGCCAGCAGGCAAAAGAGCCGAGAGTTATACCGGTAACCAACAAAGCAAATCCGATTAATTTACTTTTTGGACTGCCGGGAGTACTGGCGAGATTGATGATCATAATTGTAGAACTAGATTCCAGCAGTAGACACAGCATAGCATAAATCCCGACCAGATGGATCGGGATTTATTAGTTGAAAATTAGTTGGCTACTGTAGCGTCGTCGCCGCCGACCATGGTGACGGTGATAACGGTGTCGCCCGGCGTTTTGAAGCGCATGACGCGGACACCTTGAGTGGCACGACCGATCTCGGACACTGATTTGACTGAGAGGCGGATGACTTGGCCGACTTGGCTCAGTTGGCGGATGATTTCCACTAATTCTTGGCCTTTAGCGAGCGGTTGGCCAGGGAAATTGGTGCCTGAGGGCGTGCCTTTACGCTGGTAACCACTGTTCATTTGGGCAGCATTTTGAATGGTGACGGTGCAGAGGCCAAAGAGGCGTTCGATCATCCCCTGCTTGATGAGGACGTCTTGAATGGAAGAATAAGGCAGGTGGGTTTGGCTTTTGCTGATGACGCCGGTGTGGATTTCGAGGAAACTTGGGGTAAAAGCCCAGGAAAAGTTGGCTTTCCAGAGGAGTGAGCCGATGACTTGTAAGCCGAAGATACAGCAAAAAAGGATTAAGTAGCCACCACCGACGTAGGCAAAAGCTGAGGGTGTGGCGCCGTGACTCAAGAAAGAGACGAGTTGGGCGCCAAAGACGAGGATAATGATGATCGAGCTGAGAAGAGAGCCGGCGATGATGCTGATGAGCCAGCGCGGACTGATGGGATAGGTGATGGATGAGATGTTGCTCGGGACTTCGATGTGCTGCTGTGCCTGACTGGCTGCTGCTTGGCGAGGCATGGTAACCCCGCCTATTACATCAGAGCCGCCGATGCTGCCGGAGTTGATGCTCGAGAGTAAGAAATTTTTAAGGGCGTCGGCGGTAGCGGCGTCGACGCCGTCGATGTGGGCTTCGCGACCAGAGGTGCTGGTAGCGCTGGCGATGTGGACGTCGTAGAGGCCCATGAGACGGTCGAGGAGGTCTTGGTCGACGTAGACGTCTTGGATTTTTTGGTACATGACGTGAATCTCGGCCGGAGTGATGGCGCCTTTGCGGATGGTGAGGTAGCCCTGGCCAGCGTCGTAGAAATAGGTGCGGATGTAGGCTTTGATGTACCAGGAGTAAAGGCCGAAGATGACGGCGGAGGCCAGCGCGAAAGAAATTAGCCAGGCCAGAATAGCCGGCAGGAATGAGTGAACGTCTTGGCCGGCCAACAGCATGACGATAAAGCCGACAAAGCAGCTAAAGAAGAAGATCATGAGCAGGAAAAAGGGTGCGACGGCGAGGATCCTTTTCCAGAATTTTTTAGGACTCAAGGGATATTTGGCTTGGAAGCTGGCAGAGTCGGTCATAGACGTCGAGAATAGAGCTAAAATTGCGCGGCGGCAAGGGCGGGGAACAAAAGGAGATTAACGGCGGATGAAGCGAAGATTTTACTCACTTGATGGAAGGAGGCGGTGAGGCCGGTGGGGCAAGCGGTTGGGCCGACGCTGGCGTCGCTGACATAGTCGCTGAGGCCGAGGTTGTCACTTGGCCAGACGACGGAGCTGGCTTGGGAGCTGGGGTTGAAGCTGCTAGCTGAGGTGATAGCGGCGCCGATGGTGGAGCTGGCCAGAGTGGTGCTGCTGATGTCGTCAATGTGCTGGTTCCAAGCTGAACCGTAGAGAGCGGCGGCAATGCTTTCTGAGGCGATGGGATGAGAATGCCTTGGCCATCGACGGCGTAAACAACTGGCGAAGAAGGCACTTTGACCATGCGCGAGCCAGGACGGTAATTAATGTCGGCGCCGAGGGCGATGCTGTTTATGGTGGCGAGGCTGAAGGTTTTGACTGCGGAGAAATCACAGAACCAGGAGAAGTAGACTTTACTGGTGGCGAAGGCGTGGCGATAGCCGTCGGCGCCGACGTAGTAAATAGTGCTGTCGGCTTGGGTGCTGGCCTGATGATCGTCGGCTAATTTGATGAGGCTATGGACTGCTACCGGCAGAGCTTGGACACGAGCTTGACGCTCGGTGAGAGTATGGTTAGGGGTGGTGAGGGGCGGCACGACGACGGGAATTGGCGTTGGGGCAATGACCACAGGCGTAACGGTTGGCGTGGAGGTGGCGGCTGGCGCGGCCTTGATGAGCACGGTCGGACTGGTGACGGCGGAGCCAGGGGTGGCGCCTGCCGTGGCGACGGGGGTGATGACGAACTTGAGATCTTGGTTGGCGTCGGCAGCAACTGGGGTGTAAGTGAAACTGGTGGCACCATTGATGGCGTGACGGCCGATGTACCATTGAATGCCCGTAGCGCCTTCGGGGTCCCCGTCTTGATCCGCGTAGACGTAGTTAGCGGTCAAAGTTTGGCCGACGGTTGGGGTGCCGGTAATGACGAGACCACTAGCACCAGGGGCTTGGTTGACGCTGCTCGGGCGCGCGCCAGTGTACACGAGGGTGACGCCAGTTTGGCTGCCACCACCGCTTTTAACTGGCAAGCCGCCGAGGGTGGCCACAAACAGGCCGCTGCCTTTGATGGTTTGGGCGGTAACAGTGGCCGTGTAGGTGCCGTTGCCGACGTCCGTGACCGCGCCGATAGTGCCGTAACCACTGGATTTGGTGATAGTGACAGTAAGACCCCCAACGCCGACCAAGCTGCCGTCGCCGTTTTTAGCGGTCACGGTGAGGACTTGAGTACTGACGCCGTTGGCGCGCAGGCTAGCAAAAGTTGGGGTCAAAGTTGATTGGGCAGGATCCGGAAAATAAGTGAGGGTGACAACGGTTTGACTGCCGCCGCCGCCTTTAACAGCAGAACCGCCTAGGGTGGCGATGAAAGTGCCAGTGCCGACCTGGAGCGGGGTGGTGACGCTTGCTGTGTAGCTGCCGTTGCCAACGTCGGTGACGCTGCCGATGGTGCCGGTGCCAGAGGCTTTGGTGATGAGGACGGTTTGGCCGCCAGCGGTGACCGCGCTGCCGTCCTGGTATTGGCTGGTAACGGTGAGGGTTTGGGTGGTGGCGCCATCGGCCGGGAGATTCGCCGAGGTAGGCGTCAAAGTGGATTGGGTGGCGTCAACCGTGCCGACGTAGGTTAAGACGACGTCGTTGCCGGTGCCGCCGACGTAGCTTAAGCGGAAGTTGAGGCCGCTGATGACGATGACGGCGCCTTCGCTGATCCCGGAGAAAGTGCCGGTAATGGCGTCCGTGCTGTCGTTTTGGAGAATGATGAAGGTGTTGCCAGGCGTCGGCGTGAAGCCAGCGGTGGCGCTGAGAGTGGCGCCGGTGATGTTGACGGTGCCGGTGACGTTTAACTGGTCATAGTCCGTGCCGACGGTGGTGCCATTGATTTGGACGAC
>CAITFQ010000010.1 GCA_903891735.1 Candidatus Uhrbacteria bacterium
GTGTCGCGGATCCGGCAGCCAAGGACGACGCCAAAATATCCATCACTAAAAAGTTGACCTGGTTGATGGCTAGTCCCATCACCCGCGGTCCCATCTGTTTCAGCGAATGCCAGACGTCCGCTTCTTTCCAAAACTTAACCAAGGCGAACCGGTAACCCAAGCCGAACACGCCGACTAACTGAATCAAAGCGTGCAGCAACGCCCCAAAAACCGTACCATAAGCCAAACCAATCGGGCCAAAAATCGGCACAAAGAATATCGCGCCAAAAATAATGCCCAAGTTGTTCATGATCGGTGCAAAGCTGTACAAGAAAAAACGCTTCGCTCCTTGCAACACCGAACCAAAGACCATGGAAATACTAAAAAAACTCTGCCCGATAAACATCACCCGCATCATCTTAACCATCAGCGCTCTGGTCTCAGGCGGAAAATTAATCCCCAAAATCGGCGCCAACAACGGCGCAAAAATCGCCCCCGCAACCGCCAACACACCAAAGCCAATCACCAAGGTAATCAACATCGCGTTAGTGTAGCGCCAGGCCTTAGCCTCGTTGTTAGCGAAGTAGTAACGCGAAAAAACCGTGATAAAACTAGCCGACAAGGCACCAATCACGAACAACTGTAGAATAATGTCAGGAATACGCAACGCCTGGTAATAGGCGTCCGTAATCTGGTCATGCCCGTAAAACAAGTGCAACAAAATCCGGTCTCGCGCAAAGCCCGCCACCCGCGAAGCAATGGAGAACACGCCGACGATAATCGCCGCACTCGCGATGGTTGGTGTCGCCTTACTAAACAACTTCTTAATCATAGCCTAGCCCTGGTCGTTATCAGCCACTCGTCCAGCTCGCCGGCGCACCACAATCACACTCGTCAGACAACCTATCGCTCCCAAGCCCAAAATAACCAACAAAATCTGCACTGCCGGATTACTCAAATGCCAAAACGATGTATCATCCTTCACTGCCTGCCCGTCAGCCGCCAACGCATTATCAAAAATTCCAAACGCCTTATTTGGTCGCGGCGTGCCATCAGCCAAAGTCGTTGGTGCTGAACTGGACGCACTCGTCATTTGCCCGGTGCTAGCTTCGTTTGTACCAGCAACCGAAGCTACTACTGCCCCGCTGGTCGAACTTCCCGCCGAGCTGCTCGTCGTCCCTCCACCACTACCCGTCGCAGCCGGTGCCTTAGTTGTTGCCGTCGATGCAGTCGTTGGCGCTGCAGTCGTCGTCGGCTTAACTACTGGCGTGACCACCGGTTCAGCTACAACCACCGGCTTAGGCGTATTATCGACACTGTCACACACGTCGCCAATCCCATCACTATCCTTATCCGCTTGATCGGCATTCACATTATTCGGACAGTTATCGCTCTTATCCAGCACGCCATCTTTATCTGCATCAGCAATCGTCGTATACAGCACGGTCGTCGCTTCATCGTTAGCCGGATTTGTATCTGTCGGACTTGCGCCAGCAATCACCGCATGAATATTAAAAGATTCACTCGGCACCAAAAAGTCGACAAACACTTCTTCCGGCGCCCCATCAGCCCGCAAAGACACTGGCTGCGTTGCCCCAACTACCTTAGTCCCATTATAAAAAACCACGCTCGCTTGCATATCTACGTCCCCCGGGTTCCGTACCCGCGCGTAAATCCGCACCGTATCCCCGCTATAAAAGGTCGACGTCGAGAAAGTAATTGACCCGTCATCAATTGCTAAATCCGCATTCGTTGCTTGCACCAAGTGCGGCAACCACAGACTACCGCCAAGCAACGCTCCCAAAATCCATTTATTCTTCATAAAAACTATTAAACTACCGCACCTTCACTTCCCGTACTTTACCATGCACCACCCCAGTAATCCAATACTCGCGCGCCACATCTGGATGAATATGCAAGCGCAGTCGGTAACTCGGATGCACGCGCACCACCACGCCCGTCAACACCACCGGCTGCTCACCTAATAGCTCTATTTCCACAACTTGACCGTTACTCACATGTAAACTCGCCGCCTCGGTATCTGAACAATGCAAATGCGCTTGCGGCACAATCACACTCGCCTCCGCCATCACCTCCCCCGCCGGCCCAACCAACTTACAAGTCTCAGCTGCCCGCAAATCACCTGAGCGAGCTTCGACTACACTTAAACCCAACATCAACGCTTCGGTCGGCGTCAACTCAACTTGCGTCGACGCCCGCACCGGGCCCAGTACTCGCAAAGTCAACGATCGTTTAAGCTTGCCAAACACTTGCAAACTCTCAGCATAAGCAAATTGCCCGGTCTGCGCCAAAGTCTGCGCCACCGTCGACGCCGTACCTGCCCCAAACAACACAGCCTGGTGTTCGGCCGACAAGTGAATATGGGAAGGAATAATTTCTACCGGAATTGGTCGCGACATAAGTCTATTATAGCACGACTATTTAAGCTGTTTAACTTTGTCATAAGCCTGGCCGTAAGACTTTCGCTTAATCGAACCAAACAACATAATATACGGCTCAGCCAAACCGTTAACTAATAAGAAACGCCATCTACCAATCTTCACTTGCCGCCGCACCGTGATTCCCACTTTAACGCTATTCAACACGCCGAACTTCAAGCCCGCATCACGCACGCGCAACCCGTAATCATGATCCTCGGCAAACGTCACCCGGGGATCGAACCCGCCAATCAAATTGTGCACTCGCCGCCAGGTCAGCATCATCGTGCCAATCGGGTGCGGATGCCGTGCGCCCCACAACCGCACGTAACGATTATAAAACTTAAACGACAACTTATCCGCGGCATTGCCGTCTTGCACCACCACGTCACACGTCGCCAAGTCGAGCTTCCTCGCCACAAACTCATCCACTGCCTTGGCTAACCAATCCCTCCCTTCAATCATGGCGTCCGCATCCAAAAACAAAATAATTTCTGACGTCGACGCCTTCACTCCCGCGTTCCTACCGACCGCCGCAATCCCGCCAGGCACCACCTCAACTCC
Organism: Candidatus Uhrbacteria bacterium; assembly: GCA_903891735.1. GTDB lineage: Bacteria > Patescibacteriota > Patescibacteriia > UBA9934 > UBA9934 > UBA11707. Next base: position 2,982 of record CAITFQ010000010.1, read on the forward strand.
CCGGAAACTCCGGGCAATCTCCCGCGTTCTGTCCGTACTCCCTGCATCTGCCACAATAATCTCATCCGGTTCTCTGCTCTGCGCTAACAACGACGCTAACAACACCGGCAAATACTTTGCCTCATTCTTCGCAGGAATCACTACGGCCACGCTCGGCATAATCACTGACATTGTACCAAACTCTCCGCCAAACAAAAAATCGATTAAATTGAAAAGGACGCCCACCCGCGGTGGTGCGTCCCGTTGTGCCTCCGTAGTTGAGGCTAGCTCGGACCCAAGTCCAGCTCTGCCGCCGCCTGCTTGGCCGCAGCCTTCTTCTCCTCGGCCTTCGCCTGCTGACCGTCAAGGTAGGCCGGCACGCCGTAGTCGACCTCGCGCTGACCCAGTCGCAGCAAGCGCTGCTGCCAAGCCTGCTTGATCACCTCGTGATCGTCCGGCACGCTGGTCCGCTTGATGATGCCGGCCGCCGCGACCATGCAATCTTCATCGGCCTCGGCAATGAAGTCGACGATCGACTTGTGGAAGGGCTTCGGTTCAGGATTCTTGTCGTTCATGTACTCTCCAGGGGTTGTTCTACTCGGCCAGGACGGCAAAGCGCGCTAACCTTAGCAAACAAAAAAGGCTCGGTCAACCCGAGTCTCTCTTGGTGTATCTGAGGTGATTCGAACACCTGACCTTCTCCTTCGGAGGGAGACACTCTATCCAGCTGAGCTACAGATACAAAATCGATTATTTCGTCAACACGTACATGGCGATACCACTGGCCACCGAAACATTCAGCGACTGCTTCTTACCCATGGGAATAACCACGAGTCCATCAAGTAATTGACGAGTCACAGCGTCAATTCCTTCAACTTCATTGCCCAGCACGAGCGCAATTCTAGCTTCGTCGAGTCCCGCAATATCCTTCGCCTCATCGCCCGTTTCCAAGCCGAGCACAGTGTAGCCCGCCTGCCGACACTCGTCGATAGCCTGGCCGACGTCAGCCTTCGCCCACGGCACCAAACTCTCAGCTCCCAGCGCCACTTTGGCAATTTCCTTGCGCGGTGGTGTCTCCGTAAACCCCGTTAAATATAGCTTTTCCACATTAAAAGCCGCCGCATTCCGAAAAATACTGCCGATGTTATGGAGACTCCGAATATCGTGCGCAATAATGATCATATAAGCCAAAAGCAGGCCGAGCATACTAGGATTAGCCAAAATTCGCAATTTCTGGCATAGTCGCGGCAATATGAATCAATTTCCCACCTTACGCGATAACCTCTGTCCCAATCCCGACCGCTGCGGCAGCTGCGGCTGGTCCCACATTCCCTATGACAAACAGCTCCAACAAAAAATGAGCGACATCAACGGCAGCTTCGGCCTCAAAAAATTAAAATACCAAGTCGACGAAATCGTTGCGGCCGGACAAACCGATCATTACCGCAACCGCATGGACTTCGTGATTGACTTCAAAGGTCAAGTTGGCCTACGCGAAAAAGGCAAATGGTGGAGCGTCATTGACAACCACCCTTGTTTCTTGGCTGACCCCAAAATCGACGAACTCTTTGCCGCCACCCGTCTCTGGAGCCAAGCCTGCGGCCTGACTTACTTTGACCGCAAAGCTCTCACTGGCCTTTTGCGTTACGCCGTCATTCGCGCCAGCAGCATCGGCGAATCCATGATCACCATCGTCACTAGTGCGCCAGCTGACGACGTCGCCAAAGAAAAAATCACCGCCACCCTCAAAGATCTCGGTGACGTCACCAAAGCCACCACTGTCGTCTGGTCGATAAATCATACAATTAGCGACGTCAGCTTCGGCGACGAACTCCACACCATTACGGGCAACGGCGTGATTAACGAAGAAATTGGTGGCGTTAAATACGTCATCTCGCCCAACGCTTTCTTCCAAACCAATTCCCACATGGCCGCCGTCTTGCTCGACACCGTCCGCGAATTCGCTGGCGACTTAACTGGCAAAACTTTACTCGACCTTTACTGCGGCACCGGCTTCTTCGCCGTCGCCATGGCGCCACACGCCGCTAAAACCATCGGCGTCGAACTCGTGCCAGATGCCATCAAAGATGCTAAACACAACGCCACCTTAAACAACGTCGACGTTACCTTCCACGACGTAGCGACCGAAAAATTCGCTTGGGGCGACCTCAAAGCTGACGTCGTCATTCTCGATCCTCCTCGCAGCGGCATGCACGACCAGGCCTTGGCCGACGTCCTCAAAGCCCTCCCCGAACGCATCGTTTACATCTCCTGCAACTACAAAAACTTCGCCCGCGAACTGGTTCAACTCCAAACCTACTACACCGTGGAATCCATGCGCGCTATCGACATGTTCCCCCACACCCCTCACGTCGAGCTCGTCACCGCCCTTGTCCGCCGTCCACCCGCCCAGTCGTAACTTGCTAAAACAGAGTTTTCCTGCTAATCTAGCACGTCCTCGTCTTTGCGAGGAGTCAGACGCGCAGCAATCTTCTGTAGGTTGCTTCGCTGACGCTCGCAATGACACTAAATTAATTCGGCATCGATAATTCATCGATGATCACCTCATCCTATGAAAAAGTCAGGCTTCGTCAGCATTATCGGCCGCAGTAACGTCGGCAAATCGACACTCTTAAACAGTCTGGTTGGCAGCAAAGTCTCCATCACCACGCCCAAGCCACAAACCACCCGCCGCCCGATTCAAGGCGTCATCACTAACGACCAGGGCCAAGCCGTGGTCGTCGACACCCCAGGCTTCATGCAGAAAGCCCGCGACCCACTTACTCAAAAGCTAACTGGCTGGATCAAAGACGCCTTGCGTGACGTCGAACTCGTCATCTACGTCGTTGACCCCACCCGCGCCATCGGCGACGAAGAAAAGGCCGCCCAACGCATGATCGAGCACGTCACGATTCCGAAGTTGCTCGTCATCAACAAGATGGACGACCCAACCTACCGCTACAACGTCGACTTCTACCGCGACCTGGCCAAAAAGTTTGACGCTTACGTCGAAGTTTCGGCCCTCACCGGCAAGGACGTCAACCTCATCAAAAAGTGGATCTTCGACAACTTGCCCGAAGGCGAAGCTCACTACCCCGACTTCCAGTTAACCAACCAAAGCCACAAAGAATGGCTAGGTGAACTGATCCGCGAAAAACTCTTCCTCCGTTTGCGCGAAGAACTCCCCTACACTACCCACGTCGAGGTAGAAGAAATCAACGATCGCCAAGACGGCATGATCTACGTTAAAGCCACTATCTTCACCTCCGCCGCTCGCTACAAACCCATGATTATCGGTGCTGGTGCTCGTGGCATCAAAGAAATCGGCCAAGCCACCCGTCGCGAACTCGAGGCCATCACGGAAAAAAAGTACTACCTCGACCTCCACGTCGAAGTCGACCCAAGTTGGTTGAACCGTTTGGAAATCTAAATACAAAAGAGCCCGCACCGTGCGAGCTCTTTTGTTTATAACTTCAATTAATCCTTACGCACGATTCCGACAATCGCACCCATCACTGCACCGAGTACCGTGCCGATGCTCATTGCACCAACGGACACGTAAGTTGCCACGGCACCGAATTCGCTAGCCACGCTGTACTTGGCGATCAAGGCAATAACTGCACCAAGCACGATGCCACCAACCAAACCACACAACGCGCCCAAGAAGGAATTAGCGATCATGCGGAAGAACGGGTCGCTGAAGGTATTGAATTTCATGTCCATTTTCATAAGGCAAGGTTAAGGCAAAATTAATAAGTAATCGCACTAATTGTATACCCCGCTAAGGATTTTACAAGGCTGAGCGTGGATAACATGCTAAAGCCAAGTGACAGCGGCTTGATAGATACCTTTAAGATTAGCGGATTTTCCGGGTTCGCCAAAATCACATAATTAGCCAATTCACTGCTCGCCGTCACTGCTCGCACCGTCGTCTCCACCCCATTAACACTCAACTTATAATTACTCCAATCTGCATCCGCCGTCAGCTTAGTAATGTCCGTATTCGTCGTCGCATCGCTACTTGCCACCCTACCAGATCGGAGAGCACACGTCTGAACTCCAGTCACA
>CAITFQ010000011.1 GCA_903891735.1 Candidatus Uhrbacteria bacterium
CCGACCGGTAGCGGTAAGACGACGACGCTGTACGCCATTTTGAAGCGGCTGAATACGAAAGACGTGAAGATTATTACGCTTGAGGATCCGGTTGAGTACAAGGTGGAGGGCTTGAACCAAAGTCAGATCGATACGAGTAAGGATTATACTTTTGCCAAAGGTCTGCGTTCGATTTTGCGTCAGGATCCGGATATTGTGATGGTGGGTGAAATTCGTGACCTGGAAACGGCGGAGATCGCTATTCAGGCGTCGTTGACCGGCCACTTGATGCTCTCGACGATCCACACCAATGATGCGGCTGGCGCAATCCCCCGCTTCTTGAGCATGGGCGTGAAGTCATATTTGTTGGCACCGGCGATGAATGCGATTATGGGTCAGCGGTTGCTGCGTAAGTTGTGTCAGGAGTGTAAGATTGAGGTTAAGCTCGACGAGGAGACCAAGACGGCAGTGCAGAAACTGGTCGACGCTTTGCCTGAAAACTCGGGCGAGGTGAAGCCGGACTTGGCCTCGACCAAGTTCTACGGACCTGGAGCTTGCGAAAAGTGTAATAAAACTGGGTATAAGGGCCGTATTGGTGCGTACGAGCTGTTGGTGCGGGACGCGGATTTGGAGAAAATGATTACCGAGAGTAGCTCGATTACGGAATACCAGATGCGGGAGGTGGCGTCGCGCCAAGGAATGGTTAATATGGCCCAAGATGGGGTGCTCAAGGCGGCTGAGGGGGTGACGAGTATAGAAGAGGTAAAAAGGATAGTGGGACTTGGCAATTAATTGGCTAATATTAGATAAATTAGAGCGAAAATGGCTTGACAAAAGGGCCATTTTTTGCTATAATAAAGGGTCGACCAGCAACCTGCTGTGTCGGACTACTACGCCTTGAAAACCTCAACCCCAAGAATTGGAGTCAACAATGTCTGCACCTCACGCCGCTACCGGCACCCCGGCCAAGAAAGTCACCCCCCGCCCGCCCAAGACCCTGCGGGGCAAGATCGTGGCCATGATCAGGCTGGCGGTCAGCACCATCTGGGACTTCGTGAAGGACTGGTGGCCGACCATCATCGCAGTCCTGTACTTCGTCCATGTGGCGGACTACAGCCAGACGATGCCGGTCGCGTCGGCCATTCCGCCCGAAGGCAACTGGGCCCAGTTCCTGTTCACCCTGGTGGGCAAGATCGGCCAGATGGTCTGGTACACGCCGGGCTGGTGGGCATTCATGGCCATCGGCAACAGCTTCTGGGTGTACTTCCGCAACCGGGAGAACGAGCACCACGGGCACGGTGGCCACGGCAAGACCCAGTCGTTCTTTGAGCGCCACCCGTTGGCCTTCAAGATCGGCCGGAACTTCCTGCCGGCGGTCATCGGCAGCCTCGGCGTGTACTGGGCCCTGCACCACGGCTACTCGCTGCTGGGGATGGACTGGATCACCTGGAGCTGGAGCTTCGTCGTCTGGACGATGGGCATCTGGTGGCTGCACAGCAAGGCCCACGCGCACTAAGTCGTCGACGCCTCGCGCGTCACGTGCTCTGAAGCAGAAGTCGAACTTCGCTTCAGAGCTACCCATAACGCCTCGTATCAGAAAACGATACGGGGCTTTGTGTTTGTAAGTGAGGCGAAAGTCGGATACAGTTGCGGCATATGATGACCGAACGTTTTTTTGTGTCGCCAGAGTACTTGGCGGAGAAGAGTCAGGCTTTTACGATTCCTAGTGGGCCGTTGTATAGGCAGATGGTCGCCGTTTTAAGGATGAAGGCGGGTGATGAGTTGGTACTGCTCCCAAATGATGGACGAGAATTGCGCTGTAAAATTAGCGAGGTGAATCGTTCGGGAATAATCGGCGATATTATTGAGGTGAGTACGAAGCCGCAAATTACGCCGTCGATAACCGTTTGTGCGGCGCTGTTGAAGCGTGAGAATTTTGAACTAATTTTGCAAAAGTGTACGGAGCTCGGCGCCACGTCGTTCTTGCCGCTGGTGACTGATCGGACGATTAAGAAGTTGGCGGAGGTGCCAGAGCGTTGGCTGACGATTGTGCGAGAGGCTAGCGAGCAATCGGGACGAACGGTGATGCCGAGTATTCAGCAGCCACTCAGCTTTGAGAAGGCGCTCGCGAAAACGGATGGAATGAGGAGAATCGTCCTGCATGAAGGGCATGGTGCTGAGTTGCCAAAGAAAACAAAAAACGAAGAGCTGGCCCTGTTTATTGGGCCGGAGGGAGGGTTTACGGAACGCGAGTTAACGCTAGCGCGAGATGCTGGTAGTATCGTGACGCATCTAGGCGAAGGGCAAGTGTTGCGGGCGGAAACAGCGGCGATTGCGGGGCTTAGTTTGTTGCGATTGTAATTTCGCGTTCGTCGAGGCCGCGATGTTCGATAGTGATGGTGATATCGGGGTGGAGGTCGACGCTGACGGCGTTGGGCCATTCGATGAGGAGAACAGTATCGGCGCGTTGTTCATCGGACAACGATAAAGCTGAGAGCTCGGCGTCATTTTTGAGACGATAGAAGTCAGCGTGGACCAGACGCTTGATGTGGATAACTTGGTCGAGACCGGGACTCGGCGAGTCCGGGACTTGATATTCGTTTACAATCGAAAAAGTTGGGCTCTTAACGCGGGTGGTGACGCCGAGGGCGAGAGCGAGGCCTTGGACAAAGGTGGTTTTGCCGGCGCCGAGGTCGCCGATGAGGGCGATTACTTCCCCACCGTGCAATCGATGAGCTAAGTCGGCGGCGATAGTCTGAGTATCGTTGGCGCTATGAGAGATCATACGATGTCCTGATTAGGATCGGCCGATAAGGTGAGGGGGCTAACGATGTCACCGGCGGCAAAACGATAGTAGCCGGCTGCCGCGATCATAGCGGCGTTGTCGAGGGCGTAGGCGAAAAGTGGGACGTGGACGTCGACGCTGTGAGTATCGCCAAGAGTTTGCAAACGAGTGCGTAACGAAATGTTAGCAGCTACGCCGCCGGCCAGGATAATTGATTTTGGGTGATGCTCGGCAAGAGCGCGGGCGGTTTTTTTAATTATGACGTCGACCACGGCTTCCTGGAAAGAGGCGGCGATGTCGGCGCGGAATTGGGGCTCGGCGAGCTTGTCTTCGTGCTCGCGGAGCTTGTAAAGGACGCTGGTTTTGAGGCCAGCAAAGCTGAAGTTGAGGTTCGGTTTGTCGAGCATGGCACGAGGAAAGTCGAAAGATTTTGGATTGCCGAGTTTGGCCAACTGTTCGACCTGCGGGCCGCCGGGATAGGGCAGGCCGAGCATTTTGGCGACTTTGTCGAAGGCTTCGCCAGCGGCGTCGTCGATGGTTTCGCCTAAGCGGACGAACTGGCCGTGACCGCTCATTAAGACGAGTTCGGTGTGACCGCCGGACACGATGAGGGCGAGAGCTGGGAATTGGGGAGGGGTACGAGTTTCGAGCCAGGTGGCGTAAAGGTGGCCCTCGAGATGGCAGACGGGGACGAGGGGTTTGTGCCAGGCCCAGGCTAAGGCTTTAGCGGTCTCGACGCCGACGCGGAGAGCTGGAGCCAGACCGGGGCCGGAGGTGACGGCGATGGCGTCAATGGCTGAGGCGTCGAGATTGGCGTCGGCCAGGGCCTGTTTGAGCATGGGGAAAATGTAGGCCAGGTGCTCGCGGGCGGCGACTTCGGGGACGACGCCACCGTAGGCTTGGTGGATGTCGATTTGGCTGCGAACGAGGCTAACTTCTAATGACAAAAGGTCGCCCTGGCCATTGAGGATAGCCACGGCGGTTTCGTCACAACTGGATTCTATAGCCAAAATGCGCATAACGTAGGATACTGGAGGCAAAGCTAATAATCGATACTATGCCTTATACTGAACAACAATTCAACTTGCCAGCGATGACCGGCCTGTCGGACAAGCAGATCGAAGTACACTTGAAGCTGTACGCGGGCTACGTGAAGAATGTGAACGCGATTAAGGTCAAGATGGCGGAATATATGGCCGATAGTGCTGGCAATGCTTTGGCGTTGTCGGAATTGACGAGGAGATTCGGCTTCGAGTTCGATGGCATGCGTTTGCATGAGTTGTATTTTGAGGCGCTCGGCGGGAATGGTGAGATGGGTGAGGGTGCGCTCCAGGCCGCTTTAGTGGCGCAGTATGGCAGCATCGAGGTTTGGTTGAACGAGTTTAAAGCCTTGTCGGCCATGCGTGGGATTGGGTGGGTGTTGTTGACGTATGATGCGAAGGGTAAGACTTTCCATAATGTGTGGGTAAGCGATCACGAGTTGGGTCATTTGGCCGACACACGCGTTATTTTGGCGATGGATATGTGGGAACATGCGTTTATGTGCGATTATATGCCAGCGCAAAAGGCGGATTATGTAACGGCGTTTTTGGTGAATGTGCAGTGGAGCATCATCGAAGCTCGATTTGTTGCGTAGTATGAAAGAAACGACGCTCGTTTATATTATAGACGAGCAGAATCGATTACTGTTGGGACGGAAAAAGCGCAGTCATGGCGCGGGTTTTTGGAATGGACCGGGAGGAAAACTCGACGCTGAAGAAAGTGCAGAAGAGTGCGCCAGACGAGAGGTCGAAGAGGAGGTTGGGTTGGTTATC
>CAITFQ010000012.1 GCA_903891735.1 Candidatus Uhrbacteria bacterium
CAACTTATGCGCACGTGCCGTTGATTTTGAATCCTGACAAGACGAAACTCAGTAAGCGCAAGGGCGACGTTTCCGTGGAGAGTTATTTGGCCAAGGGTTATTTGCCAGAAGCGTTGATTAACTTTATTAGTACACTTGGTTTTAACCCGAAATCGGACCAAGAGATTTACAGCAGGGAAGAGCTGACGCAGTTATTTAATTTGAGCAAAGTGCATAGCGCTGGGGCGGTGATGAACATCGAAAAGTTGGATTGGATGAACCATCAGTATTTGATGCAGTTGAGCCAGGAAGAGTTGATTGAGGCTGTACGACCTTTTACGACACTAGATTTGGGTAGCAGAACTTTACAAAAAGCGTTGATTGTTGAGCGCGAGCGAGTATCACGTTTGACAGAGTTCGCTGATAAGCTGGGCGTCTACTTAGATATCGGCGAGTATGATGGCTCGATTTTAGCGTGGAAGAAGTCGACGGTAGAAGATGCGGTACAGCAGCTGAAATCGATTAACGAGTTTATTGCGAGCATTGATGAGGCTGCATTTAATGAAGTTGCACTTCTCGAGGCGGCGATAAAGGAGTATATTAGTAGCAACGGCTGGCAGAATGGTAATGTGTTGTGGCCGCTACGTGTAGCGCTGTCCGGTGCTGAGAAGTCAGCTAGTCCGTATGAGTTGTTGTGGGTGTTGGGACGCGAGGAAGCGTTGACGCGATTGCAATTAGCTTTAACTAAGTTGGGTTAATGAACGAGCCATGGCCTCAAAGCGTGTAAAATCGCTACTAACGATACTACCATTATTGGTAGCTGTGTTGTTGGTTGGTGGCTTGCAGGTAGCGCGGGCGGATGATGCGACTCAGGCGCTGCAGGATCAGATTGCCCAAAAGAAGGCGACAATCAGCGATGTAAATAGTAAACTGGCAGCGTTACAGAAAAAAATTAAAGATGCTGGGTCGACAGCTGCGTCGCTTAATAATGATGTAGCCTTGATTGAAAATGAGACGGCGGTAGCACAGCTCGATATTACGTCGACGCAAACTGAGATTGAGCAGCAGAATTTGGAAATGCAGGTACTGGAAGGGGACATAGCTACCCACACGGCGGATATTGCTAGACAGCACGCGATGTTGTCCGACATGTTATTTACTTTGAACAGCAAGGAGGATCACGGCATGGTGTCGACGTTTTTTGGGGCTGGGAATTTTCACGAAGCGTTTGATGGCGTTGTGCAATTAGAAGATGTTAACCGTGGTTTAAAACAGACGGTTGACGAAACTGAGGCGGCGCAGGCTAGTTTGGAGTCAGACAGGGCGGACCATGAGTTGAAGCTGACATCGTTAAATGATTTGGCAACGGAGCTGGCGAGCAAGGTTGAGAAGCTGGGTCAACAACAGCAAGCCAAAGAAGTGTTGATGGCGCAAACTGAGGATAGCCAAGCAGGGTATACGACGTTGATGAGTGAACTGAGACAGGAACAGCAAAGTGTCGCGGCCCAGATTTCGGCGTTGCAGAGTTCGATTGAGGATAAATTGGCGAAGAATGATCAGGTGCCAGCAGGCTCGTCCGATATTACCTGGCCATTGCGGGGGATTATCACTACATTATTTCACGACCCTACGTATCCGTTCAGGCATTTGTTTGAGCACTCCGGTTTAGATATTGCGACACCTGTTGGTACGTCGGTTGGTGCTGCGGCACCTGGTTACGTAGCTTGGACCAGAACCGGTAGCCAATACGGAAATTATATAATGATCATTCACACGAATGGTTTGGCGACGTTGTACGCTCACTTGATGCGGATGGATGTTAAAGCGGATCAGTACGTTAGTCGTGGCGAACAGATTGGTTTGAGTGGTGGAAAGCCTGGCATGCAAGGAGCTGGTATGAGTACTGGGCCGCACTTACACTTTGAGGTACGTAAGGATGGTATACCAGTTGATCCGCTAGGGTTTTTGCCACGCTAGGATGAGGCCTCGTTTTGAGTTTTATATTTAGAGGTACTCTGGGACGTCTGTTTTAACACAGCTCATTTAAATCGGTCGGTCATTTCGTCATTGTGAGTGTCAGCGAAGCAATCTTGCTTAAGCAGATATCGTCAGCCCTAGACTCGGGTAGTCCCGCTCCTCGCTTACCGAATAGTCTACCGCTTGGCTTCGTACAAAAATATCTCGCCTACGCTCTCGACTATTCGCCGCTCGTCTCGCCTCGCTGAAGCTCGGCGGGGGCTCGTGATTCGATCGACGAAAGTGACATACCGCTCATCTCTGCTGACTACGGTCTCTAAATGATTGAGTGGGAAGTACTATTACATTTAAAGGTATTTGTTTTAAAAGTAACTCTTGTGTCGTAGAAGATATACTGTGCGACACATTGTTTATTACATTATATTAACAAAATGAAAGAACCAGAGGGTTGCCTACCCCACTGGCTCTCATCAATCCGGTTCGTCAATCAATTAACTGAGGCCGCTGTGATTACTTTTTGAGTCCCTTTAGCGCGGCTAAAACTTCATCAACGTGTCCAGTTACTTTAACGTCAGTCCAGATACGTTGAATGATGCCGGCGGCGTCGATTAGCAAGGTGGTGCGGATAATACCCATGTACTCCTGCCCCATCATCTTTTTCTTTTGCCAGACGCCATACGCGTTTAACATGTCGTGCGACTCGTCACTGAGGACTGGGAAGTTTAAATCTTCTTTGGCAGCAAACTTGGCGTGGCGTTTAACAGAGTCGGCAGATACACCGAGCACTACTGCCCCACTGTTTTTGACGCGGGCGAGGTTATCGCGGAAGTCACAGGCTTCGATGGTGCAGCCGGGGGTCATGTCTTTGGGATAAAAGTATAAGACGATGAGCTTCCCCTGATAGTCAGTGAGGCTATGCATCTTGCCTGCTTGATCTAGTAAAGAGAATTTTGGCGCGGCCTTATGGAGAAGAGTGTCTGTTTTCATAAAGTTCATTTATTTTTAATATAGAGGTGATTGCCGAAGCGCAGATCGATGTAAGCTAGTGTCGTAAAAGATGGGCTTTGTTTTTGGTAGCTGTCAAACATACCGATGGCCTGCGTGACGTTTTGACTGACGTCGACCAGTAGAGTGACTTGTTTGGTGGTGACGGTGACCCAGGGCTGAGAGCGGTCGTCAAAGGTGTAATAGAGAGGCGTTAGTCCCCTGCTCCGTAGAGAATCGTCCAGGATCATTAAGTTGGTTAGGCGAGTAACGTCGAGAATGCTTTGCCCTAGTTCGACGGCGGCAGCTTGGGCGTCGACGATGATGGGCATGGTCGGCTGAATGCCAGCAGCAGCTGGTGGAGCGTCGGAACCAGTTTGACGGGCACTGACGTTAGCCATGACTTCAGGCGAGGCTTCACTAACTACGGCGCCGGATAAATCAAGCAGGTACATTTTTGAGCTGCTGAGCCAGGTTACTTGCGTGATGCGTTCGGTGGCGTCGATGACTAGAGTACGACCGTGACGGTGCAGATTGAGGCTGGCAAGGTTGTACTTAGCGTCGAGCTCTTTAGTTAGGCGTTGACTGTTCATGAGAAATAGCTGGCGGCCAGGAACGATAAGCCAACGATGATGATCAATGATGCCGTTGACCGTGGTGCTGACGTCGTCGGCTGAGAGTGTAGTCAGACCATTAACTGTGACTTGGTTATACTGTAAAAATGGTAAGTAGAAAAAAGCGGCGAGTAAACCGAGGCCGAGTGCGCAGCTGCCGGCGAGGACTAACCAAGGGTTGAGATGGCGTTCTTCGTGACTAAAAAATGGGTTACGCAAACGACGCCCAGCGTAAGAGCGGGCGTGTGCGACACGGGTAAAATTACGGTGAGTCAGCATAACCTGACTGGCTAGACCACGAGGCGTGGAATGAGTGGGTTGATGCGGGTGATAACTTCGTAGTTAATTGTACCAATTTCTGCAGCGATTGTCTCGGCGGTGATAAGGCTCATGCCCTCGCGGCCGAGGAGTGTGGCGACGTCGCCGGCTTTAATTTGAGCGATTTCTGACACGTCGACCATGAGCATATTCATGCAGATGCGGCCGAGGATTGGACAGGCGCGACCGTGCAGGATGATTTTACCTTTGCTCGATAATCCCCTGTCATAGCCGTCCCAATAGCCGACTGGTAGTACGGCTACGCGGATGGCGCGGTTGGTGATAAAGGTGCGGTCGTAACCGATGGCGCCACCGGCTGGGACATCCTTAACTTGGGCCACGCGGGTTTTCCAACTAAGAACGGGCTGGAGCTCGAAAGCCCGGCCACGTTGCACGGCTAAACGAAGCTCGGCGCTGGGCCAGAGACCGTACAGCGCGATACCGACACGCACCATGGTGCAGTGAACTTGCGGGGCGAAGATAGTCGCGGCGCTGTTGGCGCAATGGACGAAGGGCACGGTAAAATCGTACGTAGCGCAGAGCTCCAGGGCGGCTTGCAAGGCGGCTTGTTGGGCGTAAACGTAACGCTGCTCGGCGACGTCTTCGGCGGATGAGAGATGCGTTGACAGGCCAACGAGTTTGACGCTGCGTGAGTTGTTTTTGATAGTACGCAAAAGGTCGATGAGGACTCGTTCGACGACGCCTAGACGGTTTAAGCCGCTTTCGATCTCAATGTTTATGAGGGCGACTTTTTGCAACTTAACAGCAGCGGCAATGATAGCGAGTAAGCCTTCTTCGTCGTAAATGTTAGCCACGCAGTCGTGGGCGACGACGTCGGCGAAACGCTCCGCCGGAACCATGCCCATGATGAAGATGGCGGCCTCGGGTGCTACGGCGCGAACGGCTAGGGCTTCGTCAATACTGTCGACGCCAAAATGGCTGACGTTTGATTCGACGAGCAAGCGGGTCATGAGGCTAATGTCGTGACCGTAGGCGAAACTCTTAACGAAAGCACACAACGAAACTTGAGGCTCGAGCAGACCTTGTAAGGCGGCGATGTTGGCGGCGACGGCGGTGCGCGAGATTTCGACCCAAGTGCGAGGGGCTGAGTTGGTACTCACAACTAAACGATTCTTGGAGTGATAACGGCTTTGCCCATGTAGGCCTGAAGAACTTCGGGGATGAGGACGCTACCGTCAGCTTGCTGGAAGTTTTCGAGAATGGCGGCGATCGGGCGACCAGAGAAGGCGGTGCCGTTGACGGTGTGAACGAAAGCCGTCCCCTCTTCGCTACGGTAACGAGTGTTGAGGCGGCGAGCTTGGAAGTCCGTGCAGTTGCTGGTCGAGTGCGTTTCGCGGAAACGTTCTTGGCTCGGGAACCAGGCTTCGATGTCCCACTTTTTAGCGGCTGGCAGACCGAGGTCGCCGCTGACAATGTCGAGGACGTGATAGGGCAAGCCGAGGCCATGCATGAGCTCTTCTTCGATCGCGAGCATCATCTCATGTTCGGCGGCGGAAGATTCTGGCGGGCAGAAACTAAACATTTCGACTTTGGTGAATTGGTGCAAGCGGATGATGCCCTTAGTGTCCTTGCCGTAGGTGCCGGATTCG
>CAITFQ010000013.1 GCA_903891735.1 Candidatus Uhrbacteria bacterium
CCCAGCACTCGCCGCCGCCAATGATGCGCCACCGGTATAACCAAAAAGATTCAACATCTTCATGCCTGGCTTCAACACACTGCGCAAATAACGCCAGTTACTCGCTTGCTCGGGAAACAAACCAGTATGCTTAAACGACGTCGTCCTAATCCTAAAAGTTAAATCCTCCCAACCAACGCTCCACTCAGGCGGCAACGGGCGCACTATATCCCACTCACCTTCGCGTCCCGTTCTCGTATACGTCGCCCAGGCCCGTTTCCAGACGCCACCACCGGGCTCAGCCTTAGCCCACAAAGCTTGCGGCTCTGGTCGCACCATCACCACGTCACCATAACGTTCACATTTTTCGTTAGCGCCCGAATCAAGCAGCTCAATATCCTGCCACACGGCCGCCTCACGTTGCAAAGGAGCGCTCATAAACTAGCCAGCGATTACCCCACCAGCCACCAACAACAAGACGGCCACACCAAACACGATCCGGTAAATGGCGAACGGCGTAAACCCAGTCTTACGGATCATGTAAAACAAGAACCTAATCGACAAGACGCCGAACACCAAGGCCGTCACAAAACCAATTACCAGCATACCCACCGGCATACCAATCCCGGCGCCTGACTTATAAACATCAAACCAAGTTTTAGCCCCAGCTCCGAGAATAGCCGGAATCGCCAACAAGAAAGAAAACCGCGCTACTTGCCCACGATCCAAGCCGCTAAACAAACCAACCGTCATCGTCGCTCCAGCTCGCGAAGTCCCGGAAATTAAGGCAAAAGATTGGGCCACGCCAATCACAACTGACTGCGTCCAGCTAACATCGCGTACTCGCAGCGCATCGATCGTTTTCTTCTTGGGCCAATAGTCAGCCAAGAACAATAACGCACCCCAAAGAATCATCATCCAGGCAACTATTGTGACGGTTCGCAAACTATCCAGCCAATCACCCAGCAATACACCAACCGCCACGGCCGGAATCGTCGCCACTAACAACTTAGCCACCAACAACTGGTCAGCCTTCACCCCCGTCCGACAACCTTTAATCAGCTGACCAATGTCATTGCGGAGCGCAATCACAATCGCTAGCAAGGTCGCCAAATGCATCGTCACGTCAAACACCATTCCCTGCTCGGGCCAACCAAGTACCGCCGGAATTACTAACAAGTGCCCAGAACTACTAATCGGCAAGAACTCCGTTATCCCCTGAATTATTCCTAAAATAACTGCATGCAACCACGTCATATAGTCAATTAATTATCAAAACTCATCGTTGGCATCGGCTGACTCTGCGCTGGGCTCATCGCTGAACTCGACGATAAGACAGGACTCGAACTGCCCATCGGCCCCAAACCACCGTGTCCACGACTTCTCTTACGCCTATTCCGCTTCTTCGCCGGCCCCGTACCATCGGCCGACATCGGCGCAGCAGCTTCGGCTATTCTCGGCATGACGACAATGTTCTGCCCATGCAGCATAGCATCAGCCCGCACTTGCGGCGCTACTGCCGACGGACTAGTCGGTGTGATTGCCATCGATACTGCTACTGGCGCTGTACGAGCCTCGGCTCTCACAACTTCACGCTGTACTGGCGGCGTCAAACGACTCAAACTCATCGGCGCAGCTGACTCCCGTACCACCGAAGCTCCAGCACTAACCGGCGGCGGCACCGCTGCTGGCTGCTTAGTCGCACTCTTTTCAGCTTGCTTACCCTTACCATTCTTACGCTCCTCCATGATTATGGGGTGGCAATCCTCACAGTAAATTGGCCGCGAGCGATCAAGCTCCACCGGCAAACCAAACGTCTTCTTGCAGCGTGTACATTCGTAATCATGACTAAAGCGCGCCTTCTTATCCGCCTTCTTCTGGTCAGACACAATCTTCAGCTGATCCGCCACATTAACGTTCGGATCAAAGCCACTCCATACCATCACATGCTCCTCAATCGTCTTCCGATTGCCACCAAAGCGCTCTCGCGACTGCTCAATCACCTTATCACGACTGCCAGTTTTCTGCGAAATCGCCGGCAACGTCTGAGCCGAGAACGGCTGGCTAGTAATACCGTCGACCATCAATTTAAGATAAATGGAATATTTCGGCAGGTTAATCAAATCCTCCGGCAAAAAGCGCGGCATAAACTCGCTCTCCAAGAACTCCGCATCCGGCGAACCAACCCGGAACATAATCATACTGCCGACGTTGCCGAACACCGCATCACGCACCGCCGTACTCTCCTTCGTATCCAGCTGCGAAATATACTGGTGCGCCATAATCAGGTTAAGACGATACTTACGCGCCTCTGACAAAATGCCAGCGAAACTTTCGACCGCGAAGTTTTGGAATTCGTCGACGTAGAGATAAAAATCTTGGCGTTCTTCCTCTGGCACGTTCACCCGTTCCATGGCCGACATGTACAGCTTGGTCACGAGCATACCACCAAGAATGCGCATGACATCCTCGCCCACCAAACCCTTCGACAAATTAACAATCAGGATTTTCTGGTTATCCATTATTTCGCGGAAATCAATCGCACTGCGCGACTGGGCCACGATGTTACGCATAATAGTACTCGTCAGCAGCTGACCAATCTTGTTCTGAATTGGCGCCACCGCTTCACTAGCAAACTTCTGATCATACGCCGCGAACTCTTTCAGCCAAAATTGCTGCACCACTGGATCCTGCACGTTCTGAATAATCGACGTCCGGTAATCCTTATCCGACAACATGCGGTTAACACCCAGCAACGTCGTCCCCGGAGTATCAAGCAGCGCTAAAATAGTATTCTGCAAAATGTACTCCATGCGGGCGCTCCACACGTTCTCCCAAACTTTCTTAAAAATACTCATCAGCGCCGACATCACCTTACTGTTGTAATCATCAATGTTCGCTGCACTTTCCGTCTTCTCCAAGATATTAAAACCAATCGGATGATTAGTATCAGCCGGGTTAAAATAAACAACGTCGTTAATTCGCCACGACGGAATATAGTCGAGCAAACGTTCGGCCGTGTCACCGTGCGGATCAACGTAGCAGCAACCATGCCCGGCGTAAATATCGGACAAAATCATGTTCTCGAGTAGGGTCGTCTTACCCATACCCGTTTTACCAATCACGTACATGTGACGTCGGCGGTCGTCCGTCTTCACGCCAAACTTACGCATGGCATTGCGAAAATTCGTCTTACCAAAGTAGATGACGTCAGCCTCATGATCGTGTGGATAGCGATTCGACATAGACTAAAGTACAGGCAGGTTAGCTGGCGCATCGTCGTCATCAGTAATCGGTTCAGCTGCTAGTGACAAACCAGGTGGCAACGGCGCCGGCTTGCCTGGCTGGGGCATAAAGTCAGTTGTGTGCTCGGCCATTGGCGCATGCGGGGTTGGCACCACTAAAGCTGGAGCCGCTTCTTCATGCTCGTGTCCATGACCATGACTATCATTTGGAGCTGCATGAGCTGGAGCCGCATGGCCGCCACCATGGCTGGCCGCATGACCATGACCGCCGCCATGTCCACCACCGTGACCGTGGCTCGAAGAAACTGGCACGATAACCGGATTCTTCCAGTCGTGCAGATCTGCCGCGCCTTCCTGAGCAAACGGCAATTCCAACGGCGCTTCACCACGACGTGCCCCAGAATTGGCCAACACTGGCGTCCTAGCGTCAGCCGCCGGGAAGTGGAACAACGTCGCTAATTCCTCAGAGTTCAAAAAGTATGGCGCTGCACCCGCCCCTAACTGGCGCGTCTTGTAACGATGCACCAAGTTATGCATCCGGTGATGAATCTCCCAGTTGAGCCAGAAATAATCATCCTTTGGCGTCGCGTGATCATGCATGCTCAGTTTGTTCATGTTCAAATGAGCAAACGGATGGAACATGCCCTTAATCATGGCCGCAATCAACGGCTTACGATACTGCTTATGCGAAGCGGAATAGACCACGCGGATCTTAGTCAACCACCCAATCTTACTAATCTTCTCAGCAATCGCGTCGGACACCAAGCGCTCGGTCGGCGTCATGCGGAACATGCGGAAATCATCTTTTTTCTCGTCGCCATGCGCACCTCCCATCAAATCCAAACCAACTGTCTGCGCCAACACTTGGTTCGGCAACCAAGCCACATTGTGCATCGCCTTGCCCATCACTGTCTCCTTGTGCTTCTCTTCCTTACCCATCAATTTATCAAGGTACTTCTCGCCTTCCTTCGCCCAATCCTGTTCATCTGGTTGCATGATGACAATCTGAATCCAGAAATGCTCATCTTTGCGCATCTTACCCAAAACTTCAATAATATTATGCAGCGGGTCCTTAAACCGCATATCTTTCTCACCCATGTGCTCAAAATTGACGTAGGTGCGCAACGGGTAATAACTCGGCTTAGCTAACTTCATTTCACTACCAAAAACAGCCGTGTGATCATTAGGGTAATGATCATGCATAGCGTCGACATAGTCTGGTGCCTCAACAATATGCGCCTCGGGATACTGCGCATACAACGCCGCCTCCACCAGATCACGATAACGCGTCCAAGTTCTAATATAAAACTTCACGTCTCCCTCGCTACCTACAATTTCCAAACTAAAATAAGCCTGAAACTTACCTAACAAATGCGCCTCTCGCCAAGTGATCGCCGACTTAGAACCAGCGATGTTATTAAAGAAGTTCTCCATGCCTTTCGGCGTGTTAATTGCCCCAGCTGGCACGCTGATATTCAACAACACGAACTCCATGTGCGAGTTGTACTGCCCCTGCTTGTGATCCACCCAAATCTGCGTAAAGCCCCAAATAATAACCCCGAAAATTGGCACCCAGCCAACTACCAGCAAGGCCTGAGAAGCCATCGTCAACGGTGCTGTAGTCGCAATATAATGAGCTAGGAATGGTGGGAGATTTAGGACAATACCAATCATATAATCTAAGCTCGAGCAGTCTCAAGAGCTGCTACCCTATTCGTTAATCGATCAATCCTGCTACCAGTCATCACAATTTCTTGCTCATTCTTCAATGCCAACCCCGTCAAACTGTCATTTATCTTAGCCGTATTATTACTCGATTTATCTAGGTCACTCTTCAAGGCGACATTCTCCTTCATAAATTCCATAATTTCAACAAAGCCCAAATCCGTTCTGGCTTCTAAGCCAGCCAAGTCCTGCTTAGTCGCCATTCTACTGATATCACCTTGCATTATACTGATATCTCCTCGCATTCCGTTGATATCTCCCTGCATTCCACTGATATCACCTTTCATTCCACTGATATCACCCTGCATTCCACTGATGTCACCCTGCATTCCGTTGATGTCACCTTTCATTCCACCAATATCTCCTCGCATTGCACCAATATCACCCTGCATCTTCTGCAGAACAATGTACAAATCATTCAAAGTAATTTCAGGACTATTCATAGCTAGAAGCATTATAACACAAAAGCGAGGGACTATCCCCCGCCCTGTGCGTACAGCTACTAACCCATTTTAAACCTTACTCTTACGCTTCCAACCCCACCGCTCACTCATTGACAATAACGGACTAGCCACGAAGATTGACGAGTACGCACCAGAGAAAATACCAGCCAACAAGGTGATAGCAAACGGCCTAGTCGACGCCCCACCGAAGATAACGATCGCCAACACCGGCAAGAAAGTTGCCAAAGTCGTGTTCATCGAACGCGCCAAGGTTTCGTTCACACTGTTGTTAACCGTGTCTGGGAAAGTTGTACCCTGGTGACGGTGACGGTGCAAGTTCTCACGCGTCCGGTCAAACACCACAATCGTGTCGTTGATCGAGTAACCAAGAATGGTCAACAACGCTGCCACGAAAGCTGTATCTGCTTGATAATGCAGGAAGTGACCAAGCAAGGCGAAGACACCCACTGGAATGACGACGTCGTGAAAAGCCGTCAACAAAGTAATCAAGCCGTACTTCCAAGAAGCCACTGGCCGCGATACACGACGGAAAGCCCAAGCAATGTACAGACCAATAATCAGCAGTACCAAGATGATCGCCGTCGTTGCCTTACTCTTAAGCTCTTGACCGATCGTCGGACCAACCGAGTCAAAACGCAACTCTTCTAAGCTACCAACATTAGTGCGCAAAGCGGTCAAAATCTCCTGATGCTCTGCTTCACTAACTGGGCGCACGCGAATCAAGGTCGAACCGTCATCTGCTTGCTGCACCAATGGCTCGTAGCCCAAGTCAGTCACCGTTTTAATGATCGACGACTGCTCAGCTGGCGCATCAAAATGCAGCGAGATCAAACCGCCACCAGTGAAATCAATACCCGGGTTCAAGCCGAAGACAGCGAACGAGACAATCGCCAACGCGACAATCGTACCGGACATGAAGAGCCAAATTTTTGAGTGCTTAATGATCTGCAAATTGAAGTTGTTCATACGCTTATTTGAGACCAAGGAAGAATAGACGCTTCTTTAAGCGGGGGCTGCGGCTAACTACCAACAACAAGGAACGAGTAATCACCATGGCGCAGAACAGCGACACGAAGATACCAATCATCAGGGTCAAGGCAAAGCCTTTAATGAAGCTGGTGCCCATTGTGAACAGAATGAAAGTGGCAATCAAGGTAGTCGCGTTACCGTCGCGGATAGATGGCCAAGCACGCTTAGCTGCTTCCACAATCGCGGTCGGCAAGTCGCGGCCGGCCCACAATTCCTCTTTCAAACGTTCGAAGATCAAGACGTTAGCGTCAACAGCAATACCGACTGACAAGACGAAACCAGCGATACCAGACAAGGTAATCGTCACCCCGAAGATCTTATATAGACACAAGTTAATGGTGCTATAGATGACCAACGCCACAATCGCTAAAAATCCCGGCAAACGGTAGTAGAGAATCATGAACAGCGAGATGAGCAAGAAGGCAATACCAGCCGCTTTCAAACTCGCGTCAAGCGAAGCTGCACCCAGCGTCGGACCAATCGTCTGCTGACTAAGAACAGTAATCGGCACCGGCAAAGCACCAGCATTCAAACGCTCCGCCATCAACTTCGCCTCGTCCAAAGTGAAGCTACCAGTAATCTGGGCAGTGCCACCATAGATTGCTTGGTTGACCACCGGAGTGGTAACCGGTTCACCATCCAAGAAAATACCAATCACTTGGCCGACGTTGGCGGCCGTCAACTTACCGAACAAATCAGCACCCTCAGCGTTAAAGGTCAAAGAAATGTAAGGGGCATTGGTCTGCTGATCAAACGCGACACTAGCCGACTTAATATCCTTACCAGACAAATCCGTGTTCTCCCAGGGATCAGCGCTAACCACGTCAGAGGCCGTCGTCCAAGGCATTTCAATGTGACTGAACTCGTAAGTTGGTTCGCTCTTCGAACTAACACGATAAATGATATGGTAACCGTACTCAGTCTCAACCACGTCGGAAATCGTCCCGTCCTTCATGGCAAACAAGGCATCTTCAAATGGCTTAACCATCATGCCCTTCTTAACAGTACCGAGCGATCCACCAGAAGTCGCTGCTCCCGGTTCGTCAGAGTTAGCCTTAGCCAGATCAGCAAAGTTCGTGGTCGTGGCCTGCGTTTTCAAACCATCAATAATCGTCTTAGCCTCATCTTTAGTGCGGCTAGAAGTACACTTAGTAGCACCAGCGTAACAAACCAAGATATGCGACGCGTCGACCGCTTCTTCCGTCCCATGGCTCATGTATTGCACGATATTAATGGTCGAGCCGCTCTCGTACAAACCTTTAATCACGCCGGTCTTAGTCTTTTTGGTAAAAGTTTTAATCAAATTAGCGTAGAACTTATCGTCAGCTGACACATAACCATCATAACCGCCCTTATCCTTAGTATTGGTGTCAATCGACAACGACTGAGCTAGACTGGCAAAGTTCTCACCACTCAAAGCACGATTCAAAACATCAACCGCGGCGCTGCGCTGGGACTTCTGATCAGTATCAATCTGCGCCTGTTGTTCTGGCGTTGGATCAGCCACCACCTTATTAGTCGGCGTCTTGAACTGCAACACCGGCGTCTCACCAATGGCCTTAGTTGCTGCGGCCGCGTCCTGAATACCTGGCAACTCAATAATGACGCGGTAATGACCGTCAGCCATCGTCGTCTCCACGCGCGACTCACTAACACCCAAGGAGTTAGCGCGACGTTCAATCACATCGCGAACGCCATCCAAGGCGCTAGCCCGATCAGCTGCCGGAATGGCACTCATGTCAGCCTCGTAAACCAAGTGTACGCCGCCCTTCAAATCAAGACCCAAGGTGTACTCACCCAAAGCTTTATTCCAAGGTGCTGGCACAGCGGCCAAACCTGTCACCACTAGTAACATGAGAATTGCGAAGACTCTAGTCAAACTCTGACGAGTTGAGCGAGCTATAGACAATTTAGGTAAACGGGGCAGATGCAAGCGAAAAGACATAGTGGCAGCATTCTAAGCCAAAAACCGCCCGCAAGCAAGGGGTTCCAGCCAAAAGCTATACACAGCCAAAATAAGGCTATTCGTGCTATACTTCAGCTATTCTCTATATTGTACTTATGCCAAGACCAGCAGCTCGCCAACCAGAACCAGGAACCGGTAATAACGGCCAGGGTCGACCCCCGCAACAACAGGATAATCGTGGCCAACAGCGCCCACCTGATCGAAATCAACAGCATCCACAACAAGAGCGTCTAAACCAAGGCCCGCGTCAGGAACGCCAGCCTCGTCGTCAAGAGGCTCAACCAGAAACTACAGAACAGATGATCCGACGAGTTGCCGCGAATGCTCAAGCCGAACTAGCAGCTCAACCAGCTAAAAGTAGGGTGGACATTGCCTACGATAACTTCGAAGCGGCTAGGGAAGCTTTAAATCAATTCGAGGCTACTTTCGCCGATCCAGCGATGCGTCAAACTAGCAACGGCCAACGTTTAGAAAAAATTCTGGAGGAACGTTACAACGCCGAAGGTCGTAAACTAACAATTATCCAACTTGAGGATCAGATACCGATTTTAGAAAAAGAAAAAGCAAAATTAGACCAAGAAAAAATTATTAGAACCCTTACTAAAGATGAAGTAAAAACCCTAACCGAAATACATAGAATAATAGGACAAATAAAGGATCGGGCAGACTTTTTCAAACTCAACGAAAAACCACCAGAACCACCAAAATTCGGCAGCCCTGAATGGGTAGCCGCAGAAAAGGCTAAAGTCACAGAGGCCAGAGAAAAGGCCGAGGCCAAAATCGCTCAAGCCAAAATCGATTTAGCTGAAGCGGAAACCAGGCTAGCCACCTACCAACAACTAGAAATCGATATTCCCGGCCATCCACAAGTCCAAGCCGAACTAACAAAAATTAAGGCCGAAATTAAACGCTTAGAAAAACTCATCCCACCCGATCCAGCCACAGCTAAAACCATCGTACCTGGGGCCGTTCAAGCTCCACCGCCAGAAAAAGGTAGTCGCGAATGGGTAACGGCAGAACATCAAAAGGATCGTGCTAAACTCGCTGAAAGGGTTGAGCTAGGCAATAAACAGGCCGAGCTGGAAAGAGAATTCCAAATTCACCCATCCGCCGAGCTACGCAAACTGATCGACGCTAAAATAGCTGCAATCAAAAAACTCGACAAAGAAATCCCTAAAGAATTACTAGCGACTGTCACCACCAAAGAAGTTCGTCCCCTTTCTGCCGCCGAACTCGCCGCCGAAA
>CAITFQ010000014.1 GCA_903891735.1 Candidatus Uhrbacteria bacterium
GCCATCCGTAATTGTTCTATGGCCCAAGCGAAAAACCAAGCCAACAAGAAGAAGTTACCAGCCAAAAAGACCGAGGTTAAAAAGCCAGCCCGACCGATGCAACGTCGCCAGGGCAAGCCCCAGTCAACAGCGAAGAACAAGGTTGTTAAATCAATCAAACCGTCCAAGCAAAAAATCAAGCCAGCTCGCCAGTCAGCCCCAGCTAAAAAAGTCATCAACGAGGCGGCTCGTGAAGCGGCCAAGAAGTCACCACCCCCCAGCGAAGAATCGCTCAACCGCATGATGGAACGCGGTCAAATGCGCGGCTTCGTGACCGAGAATGAAGTCATGTTTGCCTTTGGTTACATCGAAGACCACTTGGACCTGTTCGACGAATTCCTCGATCGCTTAGAGCGCAAAGGCCTGCACTTTGTGGAGCTTAAGGAGGGTTTTCTTGGTGGCAGCAAATCTCGCGACGACGTCTACGATAAGCTACGCATCACCTCAGATAAGGAGAAACAGCGTGCCGCCAGCGAGTCGTCAGAACTAACACAGGACTCGATCCAGATGTACTTGCGCGAAATTGGCAAGATCCCGCTCTTGACCGCGGAAGAAGAAGTGGCGCTGGCCAAACGCAAAGAGCGTAATGATAAAGAGGCAGAACGACGCCTGATCGAAGCCAACTTACGTCTCGTCGTCTCGATCGCCAAGAAGTTCGTCGGCAAGCAGCTATCCTTGCTCGACCTCATTCAGGAAGGTAACGTCGGCCTCTTCCGGGCTGTCAAAAAGTTCGAGTACCGCAAGGGCTACAAGTTCTCGACTTACGCCACCTGGTGGATCCGCCAAGCCATCACCCGTGCCCTGGCTGATCAGTCCCGTACCATTCGTATTCCGGTGCACATGGTGGAAACCATCAACCGTTTCAAGCAGGTTGAGCGTCGCCTCATTCAGGACTTGGGTCGCGAACCATTGCTGGAAGAGCTGGCTGCCGAGCTCGACATGCCGCTCGAAAAGGTGCAGCACATTCAAAAGATTTCCCAAGAAACCGTCTCACTCGAAACTAGCGTTGGTGACGACGACGATGACTCGACGCTGGAAGATTTCATCGAGGACGTCAAGAACATCGCGCCAGACAAAGCCGCTGCGCGTCAGTTGCTCAAGGACTACGTCAACGAGGCCATGCGTGACTTGACTCCACGCGAACAAAAAATTCTGGAGATGCGTTTCGGCTTACTCGATGGTGTCAGCCACACCCTGGAAGAAGTCGGCCGCGAGTTCGACGTCACCCGCGAACGTATCCGCCAAATCGAAGCCAAAGCGCTCGAGAAGATTCAACAAAAAGACATTATTCACAAGTTGCGAGATTACTAAGTTATCAACAGTTGAGAATCAGCTCTAAGTTATCAACAGTTGAGAATCAGCTCCGGGAGGTGCCACCTCCGGGAGCTGATGTTGTTTTATCCACAGATACAGTTGCTCAATTTCGCTTCTAGGTTTGTAATGTAATTAACCTCCCCGGTTATTAAGCTGGGGAAATTTTAATCTCCAGCAATTATCTGAGCTAGGCTCATAATTGTATGAGAAGAGAAATATTTGCTGACGGAGAAAGATACCACGTTTATAATAGAGGAACAGCCAAATGTATTATTTTTCATGATGACGAAGATCGCTACAAGTTTTTGTGGAATTTACATAAGTTTCAGTGTGATAAGTCGGGCAGGCCGATAGTAGCGGTTTCGTCCTATTGTCTCATGACTAATCATTATCATCTCTCGCTGTTGCAAATGTCAGAGAATGGAGTTTCGACTTATATAAATCGGGTTTGTATGTCGTACTCCCTCTACTTTAACAAAAAGTATAACCGTTCTGGCTGCTTGCTTAGTGGGCGCTTTAAAGTTAAACATATCGATAACGACGCATATTTTCTACATCTTACTCGGTACATTCACCGAAACGCCGTAGATATAGTTGGCAGCAATCCACTAGAATCCTATCCATGGTCTAGTTATCCAACTTACCTTGGTCGAGTAGAGTCGCCAATAGTTACGGACAAATTAGCTATGAATATTCTAGAAGATAGCAAAAAGTACAAGAAATTTATGGACGCCTGGGATCCAGTCGAGGATCTATTGATACAGGACTACACGATCGATAACTTCGAATGAAAATAAAACAGCTCCCGGAGGTGACACCTCCCGGAGCTGAATTACATCTGTGGATATCTCTCTTACGCAACTCCGTGCCTCTTGCGCTCACCTTCCGTCAAATACTGCTTGCGAATACGCACATTGGTCGGCGTAACTTCCACGTACTCATCCACGTCGATGTACTCAAGCGCGCGCTCCAAGTTCATGTCAATCGGTGGCGTGATGATCACGATGTGGTCAGCGCTAGCCGCACGCATGTTGGTGAGCTGCTTTTCGCGCACTGGGTTAACGGTCATGGTTTCCTTCATGCTGGCGCCAATCACCATACCTTCGTAAACCTCGACACCGGCGGCGACGAACAACGGACCGCGTTCCTGCACCATAGCCAACGCGTACGGCGTCGTCTTGCCCATGAAGCCAGAGATGATGCTGCCAGTTGAGCGGCGGCTGATCTCACCCTTGTGTGGTCCGTAGTGCGAGAAAATGTGGGACAGCGTACCTTCACCCTTCGTGTCGGTCATGAACTGCGTGCGGTAGCCGAGCAAACCACGCGTTGGAATCACATACTCCAAACGCGTCGAACCATTCTCACTCATCAAGTTGCCCATCTCACCTTTACGACGACCCAACTGCTCAATCACGGCACCAGCAAACTCATCTGGGACGTCGACAATCACGGTTTCCATTGGCTCCTGCTTGGCGCCACCTTCTTCCTTCATAATCACCTGCGGCTGGGAAACTTGCAACTCGAAACCTTCGCGGCGCATCTGCTCAATCAACAC
>CAITFQ010000015.1 GCA_903891735.1 Candidatus Uhrbacteria bacterium
AAACAGTGGAAGTCAAAGACGGCCACGTCACTATCTACAATACTGACCATCCAAACGGCGTCCTCCTCGACGAAAGCTACGAGACGCAAGTCACCGGCAACCCGCAAAAAGTTGTCGTACCCGCCGGCCAATACTTCGTCATGGGCGACAACCGCGGCGCCAGCCTTGACTCTCGCATGATCGGCACCATCCCGTTCGAGAACTTCATTGGTCGCGTCTGGATTCGTGGTTTCCCCCTCGATCGCCTCGGCACTTTCTCTGCTCCCACCTACAACTTCTAATTCCGTTTTCGTCTAGTTTATGCCAACACCTGCTGCTCCCGCCGAACCCAAAAAGAAAAGCAAAACCCCCGAACTCGTCCGCGGTTTCCGCGACGTCTTACCCGACGAACAATGGTACTGGGATCGCGTCGAACAGGTCGCTGCCAGCATCACCAAGTCCTACAGCTTCAACCGCATTCGTCTCCCCGTTCTGGAAAGCGTAGCCCTCTTTGAGCGCACCGCCGGCAAAGAAAGCGACGTCGTAACTAAAGAAATGTACGCTTTCGAAGATCCAGGTGGCGACAAGGTTGCCCTCCGCCCCGAAGGCACCGCTCAAGTCGCCCGCGCTTACATTGAGCACGGCATGGTCAACCAGCCCCAGCCAGTCAAGCTCTGGTACTTCGAGCAATTCTTCCGTCACGACCGCCCCCAGTTTGGCCGCTATCGCCAGTTACAGCAGTTTGGCCTCGAAGCCTTGGGTTCAATTGACCCCATCATCGACGCCCAAATCATGCTCATGGCGCACCGTTTTTACCGCGAGCTCGGCGTCGAGGTCGTGCTCCACGTCAATTCTTTGGGCACCCCAGCCTCCCGCAAGGACTACATCGCGGAACTCCTGAACTACTTTAAGCAACACAAAAACAAACTCTCCGAGCTCGACAAAAAGCGCATGCTCAAGAACCCTCTGCGTTTACTCGACAGCAAAGAGCCCGGCATGAACGAACTCAAAGCCGGCGCGCCCCAAATCATTGACTACTTGGACGCTGAAAGCAAAGCCCACTTCATGAAAGCGCTCGAGTACCTCGACGAAGCTGAAGTGCCATACGTCCTTGATCCACACTTGGTCCGCGGCCTCGACTATTACACCCACAGCATCTTTGAGGTCTTCATGATCAACCCGAAGAATGACGAAATGAAGGGCTTGGCCTTGGGCGGCGGCGGTCGTTACGACGGCTTAGTGCCACTGCTCGGCGGCCGCGAAAACACCGGCGGCATGGGCGCTGGTCTCGGCGTCGATCGCACCATTCTGGCCATGAAGCAATCCGGCGTCTTCCAGCCAAGCGAGGAGAAGCGCGTCGACATTTTCTTCTGTCAGTTGGGCGAAGCCGCCCGCCGCAAAGGCTTGGCCGTGTTCGAAAAAATCCGCGTCGGCGGCATGAGCTGCGCCGAAGCTTTCGGTAAAGGTTCGCTCAAAGCCCAGCTCGAGGTGGCGGACAAACTGAAAGCTAAAATGGCCCTCATCCTCGGCCAAAAGGAGGTGCTCGACGGTACTATCATTGTTCGCGACATGGACTCCGGCGCTCAGGAAATCTGTGACGTGGAGAAGGTGGTCGGCCTCTTGGCCCGCCGCGTCGTCGCCAAAAACAAGATGTCCCTGGTGGAAAAGACGGCCCTCGCCGCGGAAAACCTCGAAGCCGGCATTCTCCCCGAGCCGGTCGAAATCAAGAAACCTCAGGCCCCCAAACCCGCCGCCCCGATCCAAAAGAAGCGCAAACTATTCGGGAGGCACTAATCAACCTTTATGAGCCCGCAGTCAGCGAAGACGAGTGGCTGTCGGGTAGCTCTTGCGCCAAGCGAAAGTCGGCCCTGTAACGGCGCCCGAGCCAGACGAGGTGAGACGGCCGTTACGGTTGACGACTTGCAGCGCGAAGCAGGACTACCTGGCAGCCACGAGTCTATTATCCGTTGACGGGAGCGAGGTAATGCGCTACTATCCATCCATCCAACAATAGAAAGGAAGGTATTTTCATGGCAACAATTGAAGTTAAACGCAAAAAAGGCGAAAGTTTCGAAGCGGTTTTCCGCCGTTTTTCACGTCGCATTCAGCAAAGTGGTAAGGTTTTGACGGTTCGCGCTAATCGCTACCACGCCAAAGCCCCAAGCAAAACCCGCAAACACGGCAGCGCAATCCGCCGTCTTGAGATGGGGGCAAAGCGCGAATACTTGCTTAAAACTGGCAAGGTCAAGGAAGAAGATTTGCAACAGTCTCGCCGCCGTCAATAAAAGGTGCTATAAAACAGGGGACCAGGTTCCCTGTTTTGTATTTAAATTTATCTATGACCCTCTACGAACAAATCCGCGAAGACATGAAAACCGCCATGAAAGCCAAGGACACTCAAACCTTGGACACCGTCCGTATGCTCATCTCATCACTTAAGAATAAGATGATCGAAGCCGGCACCGTCGCCACCCAAGAACTTGCCGACGCCGACGTCATGGGCGTCATTAAGTCCGACCTCAAAAAGCTCAAGGACGGCCTGGACTCCTTCGTTGCCGCCGCCCGCGATGACTTGGCCGACGCCGCCCGCGCAGAAATCGCCATCCTCGAAAAATATCTCCCAGCCCAAATCACCGACGGCGAACTCGAAGTCAAGGTGCGCGCCGAACTCGCCGCTCTCGGCATCACTTCCTCCGCCGACCTCGGCAAAGCCATGGGCCAACTCATGGGCAAACTCAAAGACGTCGCTGACGGCTCACGTATTAAACAGATGGTCGATAAAGTGTTGAAGAGCTAGTTATGAAATTAGATCAAAAACTCGTAGAAGCAGCGATAGCTTTCCTCGATCAACGATTTCCTGGAAGGGCTGAGGGAGTTGCTGCTATGTATACGGCTGACGGCGAGGTTCTGCTCAGCACGTCGCCAGCTACTCTCAATGAAAGTGTCACCCTCTGCCATGAGGTCGGCGCTTTGTGTGAGGCTTACGCCAAGAACAAGACCATCACTGCGACGGTCTGTGTTTCTCGCCTAGAGGACGGCTCGCTTCGCATTTTTGCTCCCTGTGGTATCTGCCAAGAGCGTTTGATGATCTACGGCGGCGGTGTCGAATGTGCCGTAGCTAAGAACGATGATCCAGCTGCTTGGGAGATGCGCCCGCTCGAACAGTTGCAGCCTTATTATTGGCGCCAGGCTTTGAAATAGTAGTTATCGAGGAATCCTCAGTAACTGACTAAATTCGGAATTTCCGAATTATCACAAAATATTGACGTTTTCAGTATGCCGGAATTTCCAGCATACTGAGTATATTAATCTAAATTATGAGGAAACTGCCAGATAACCAAATAGCTTTTTATCAAGCTGCCGATGGCTCGGTTAATATTGAG
>CAITFQ010000016.1 GCA_903891735.1 Candidatus Uhrbacteria bacterium
CCGCACCGAGAACGCCGGCACCCACCGCACATTCATCTCGTCCACAATCTCCACGTTCTCTTGCGCCAAGAATTTGTTAAGCGACATGTCGCTCAGCATCTCTTGATCGCCACGAATATCCGCCTTAAGCGCCTCCATCTCAGCTTGATCACCTGCTGTCCGCACCGTATTCTCAATCCCCTTCTTTTCCTCCCGCAACTTCTGCATCTCCTCTACAATCTCACCGTAACGCGCATTAACCGACAGCTCATCGCGAAAAGATTTGCTGAGTTCCCGCCGACGCTTCTTCAACACTTGCAACCGCTTATAAACTGCCTCGAGCGTATTTTCCATAGTTCTAACATCGATTTAATAGGTAGGGACGACGACGTCTATAGTACCACAAAACTACAGGCCAAAAAACCCTCTATATAACTCCTCATTACCCATCACCAAAGGACCCGCCAGTGCTTCCTCTGGCGTCATCCATCGCGCTTCTTGATGCTCACTCAAGCTAACAACCAACTTCGGCTCGTGTTCGAGTTTTGTCGAATACATAGTAAAGACAAAGTCATAATCTGGGTATCGCACGTAAGCCGTTTTGTAGAAAACGAAGCTGTCTTCTGGCAAATCAATCCCCGTCTCCTCAGCAATCTCACGCTTCACAGCTTGAACTGGAGTTTCTCCCTCATCGATTTTGCCGCCTGGCACACCCCACTTATTCCCCTCACTCTTATCCGCATTACGCAGCAGCAACAAAAATCGATCTTCAAACTGCACAAAGCAACTCACCACCTTAAACTTCGGCTTAAAATCCGCCGGCTCTTCCCACATTATTTGCGCGCTCATAACAAACCAAGATAATCCAATCCCAAATAACCCGACGCCGTATCCGTCAGTCTACCCGTTCTTAAATGATTCCTAAACTCGTCAACGCTCATTAACGTTGTCTCCAAGAACTCATTGAGATCAAATGTCGGCTCCGCCACCTTCACGCAATTACGAGCTACGAACACAAACGCTCGACGATCGCTATAACCATCAGACCACTCTTCAGTCACAAACTCCAACTCACCAGCATAGCCAGTCTCTTCGATTAATTCAGCAGCAGCAGCTTCGATGGGAGTTTGCGTCGCTTTAATCCCGCCGCCTGGCAGCTCCGTCAACACCGCATTCTTACCCGGTCTAAATTGCTTTACCAAAACAACCTTATTATCCGTCGTCAAAGCTAAAACAATGGCATAAGTACCCTCAATCTTTAAATGAAAATGCTCCTCTCGCCCATCCGGCATCCTATACACCACATCCTCCACCGCTCGGCCGTACTTACTCTTAAACAACCCCTCACGCGATAACTCTTGCCATTCTAAATTCGCCATAAAATAGATTAATACAAAAACCCTTTGTCATGTGCCTCGCCAATCGCTCGGCCGAGCTGCGTATGCTGAGGGCTAGGCAAATTATCCCAACTATACCAACCAATCTCATCGATCTTATGCGGTTCACCGTTCTGAACTTGCGCTGGGTCGACTTTAGCCGCGAACGTGATGCTGACCCAATGCGTTGGTACATCGTGCTGAACGCGCAAAATATTTCTGACGCTGATGAATTCAATGTCAGTGACATCGGCGCAAAATTCTTCTTTAACTTCGCGGCGCAAGCAGTCAAGAAACTCCTCACCGAACTCCAACGCACCTCCGCCCGCATCCCACCGTCCTTGCTCATCTCTACACTTCTCACCCCGCTTATGCAGCAAGACCTTCCCCGCACCATCGTGCAGAATAAACGAAACAGTAACGCCTATACAATCGGTGCCGCGCTTAACATCTGTTTTAGTTTTATCGTCCATAGGGGTCAGGTCGTGAATCGTGAATTATTAATTTGCCAAAATCGTAATTGCTTTCTTAAGCGCAATCCCTCTATGACTCACCCCATCTTTTTCAGCTGCCGTTAGCTGTCCAAACGTCTTATCAAGTTCCGGATAAAAGAACACCGGATCATAGCCAAATCCGCCAGTCCCAACCGGCTCAGTCAATATTCTACCACAACAAACTCCCTCACAAGTCTTGAGCGAGCCATCAACCGGATTATAAATTGCCGCCACTGCCACAAACTGCGCCCCGCGCTGCTCTTCCGATACACCCGCAAGCTCGCCGAGCAATTTTCGATAACGGTCCTCATCACTCCCCGCACAATACCTCGCCGACAACACTCCCGGCCTCCCACCCAACGCATCCACCATCAACCCGGCATCCTCGGCCAACGTCAACATTCCTGCCTTATCGCCATATCCTCTTGCCTTAAGCTCGGCATTCCCCACAAACGTCTCCGCCGTCTCCTCAACCACAAAATCCTTCTCAACTCCCGCCTCATCCAAACTCACCAACTTAAAATCACTCCCTGCAAAAGCATGCTGCATCTCTTTCACCTTGCCTTGATTACGAGTGGCGATGAGTAGTTTCATAAAATAAACCCTAGGATATTTCTATTTTTTTCTCGTCCAAGCCTTCGGAAGCAGTGTCTCCGCTTGTACAGATTCAACCTCGCTCAAAACAATTTGTGCATTGGGGCAATAGGTAAGATACAACTCACGACATAAACCGCATGGAGGATAGATCTCGTAGTTGCCATCCGTATCTCGATGTACAGCCACAGCTATCTCAATCTCGCTTCCGGACATAAGTGCTTGAACAACCGCCGACCATTCCGAACATAAATCGAGTTTCTGCCCTTTGACCGACACGCTTGTAAATACATCACCGTTCTTAGTTCTAACCGCTGATGCGACCGTATGCCGCGACCGATCAAAATACTTCTCAATCGTTTCTTTCGCTTTCTGAATTAGCGCAAACATACTAAACCCCATGACACTTCTTAAACTTCTTCCCACTCCCACACGGACACACGTCATTGCGCCCAACCTGCGAGAAATCAATGTTTGCAGGCATAGGACGACTTCCGGAGTCGTCCCCGACGTTTTTAGTATCAACCGTCACCGCCGCAGTCGTCGCGCTATTCGAGTTCGATGATTTATCCGCCGAAGACATCTGGAGTCCACGAATAACCTGTGGCGCCAAGTCGAGCATCTTCTTTGTGGCTACCGCTTGATCAAACAGTTTGAACAAGTTGTAGGCGACGTCATGCTGAATCTCATCTTGCATCGCACCGAACAGACGGAACGACTCGTGCTTGTACTCGACAAGCGGATCACGCTGGGCGTAACCGCGCAAGCCGATTGTGTGACGCAAATAAGTCATCTCGTCCAAGTGGCGCATCCAGTGACTATCCATGGCGCGCAACAACACATTACGTTCGATCCGCTGTACTTGCTTTTCATCGCCAAATGTCTCTATCGTCTCTTGATACTTCGCCTTCAAGTAACCAAGCATTTTCTCGATAACCGCCGTCCGCTGACCAGCCAACTCTTCTTTATCCAAACTCAACTTCGGCAACGCCGTAGCGATCGCCTGTTTAGTCTCATCATCAAGCGGCACAATCGTATTCAACGTTTCGATAACTTCTTTGCTATCCCAATCCCCCTTAACCACCATCTCACCATCCACCTCAGTTGGCACCTCCACCCGTTCGCCAGTATGTGCCAACACCACATGTTCAAGCTCGCGCTCAACCGTGGCCAACACGTCAGCATGCGACAAAGCTAGCTCACCCTGCAACACTTGGCGACGTCGGCCGTAAGCGGACAAACGATGCTTGTTCAACACGTCGTCATACTCGAGCACGTGCTTACGTGTGTCATAGTTGTGACCCTCCACGCGCTTCTGCGCACTCTCGAGCGAACGCGTGATCATCTTGCTTTCAATTGGTGTCGTGTCATCAAAGCCCAGCGTATCCATCATACTCTTGACGCGAGTACTGCCGAAAATGCGCATCAAATCATCATCCAAGGAAACGAAGAATTGCGTCTGACCAGGATCGCCCTGACGACCGGAGCGACCACGCAACTGGTTATCAATGCGGCGCGATTCATGACGCTCAGTACCTAGCACAAACAAACCGCCGAGCGCGCGCACCTCCGCCGCCTCCTCAGGATTAGGCGGATTACCGCCAAGAATAATGTCGACGCCACGACCGGCCATGTTCGTCGCCACCGTCACTGCACCCTTGCGCCCAGCTTGCGCAATAATTTCACCTTCACGTTCGTGGTTCTTGGCATTCAACACTTCGTGTCGGACGCCAGCCAAACGCAACAACTCGCTCAAACGCTCGTTCTTATCAACGGAAATCGTACCAATCAACACTGGCTGACCACGCTCCTGCAGCAACTTCACCTCCTGCACCAAAGCCAAGAACTTACCGTTCTCAGTTTTATAAATCCTATCCGGCGCATCCTTGCGCGCCTTAGTCCGATTGGTCGGAATCTCGACCACTTCCAAATTATAAGTCTTGCTGAGCTCCTCAGCCTCCGTCGCCGCCGTACCCGTCATACCACCCAACTTCTTGTAGAGACGGAAATAATTCTGGTACGTAATCGTCGCCAACGTTCGGCTCTCGCGCTGAATCTTCACGCCTTCTTTAGCTTCAATCGCCTGGTGCAAACCTTCGCTATAGCGTCTGCCTTCCATCACGCGCCCGGTAAACTCGTCGACGATCATCACCTCACCATCGCGCACGATGTAATCCTTATCACGCAAAAACAAGGCGTGGGCCTTCAGCGCTTGATCCGCATGATGCACCGTCGCCAAACCGCCAGCCGCATACAAGTTCTCAATCCCCAACGCCTTTTCGATCTTCACCAAACCAGCTTCCGTAAACGTCGACGAACGCAACTTCTCATCAATATTATAATCCTCGTTCACCTGCAAATGCTTGACGATGTCAGCAAACCTGTAATACGTATCTGCCGACTCTTCCGCTGGCGCACTAATAATCAACGGCGTTCTAGCTTCGTCGATCAAAATGCTATCAACCTCGTCGACGATGGCGTAATGCAAATCGCGCTGCACCATCTGTGCCGCATCTTGCGCCATGTTATCGCGCAAATAATCAAACCCGTACTCGTTGTTAGTACCGTAAGTGATGTCCTGCGCGTACGCATCCTGACGGCTACCAGGACGCAAAAAATCCATTTCCACCCGGAAGGACGACGTCGTCACTGCGCCATCCTCAGGCACCGGCACTTTATATTCAGCATCAAACACGTAGCCGCACTCGTGCTGGATGCAGCCCACCGTCAAACCAAGAAAAGTAAACACCCGGCCCATCCAGACCGCATCGCGCTTAGCCAAGTAATCATTAACGGTCACCAAGTGCGCGCCCTTGCCGGCCAGAGCATTCAAGTACAACGGTGCTGTACTGGTTAAAGTCTTACCTTCACCGGTACCCATTTCCGCAATCATCCCGCGATGCAGCGCCAAACCACCAATCATCTGCACATCATAATGACGTTGCCCAATACTGCGCTTCGCCCCCTCACGCACGACCGCGAACGCCTCCAAAGCAATATCGTCCAAGGTTGCTCCAGCCGCCAGTCGTTCTTTAAACTCCAGCGTCTTCGCCTTCAACTGCTCATCAGTCAACGGTGCGATACTTGGCTCAAACGCCAGAATAGCCGCTGCATCTTTTTGCAGGCCCTTAATCATTTTAGCATTCGGATCACCAAAAATCTTGTTCATCAAGGACATAAGCAAATCAACTATTATGCCCCCAAGTTTGCCTGAAAATGCCTTTTTAAGCAAGTTTACGCGCCACTTCGTCAATATCCCCTGCCCCCATCACAATCACTACGTCACCTGGTTTAATTAAAGCCCTAATCTCAGCCTCCGCCGCCGCTAAATCTTTGGCATAACTAAGTGGCCTGTCATGCCCCAATCGCGCCTCAACCGCTGCCAGCAAATCACAGCTCGACACTGTCGCATCATCCGTTCGTCCCTTCACACCATAAATCTCGACGAGTATCAAAGCATCTGCCAAATCAAACGACGCTACAAACTCATCGAACAGTTCCCTTGTCCTGTTATGCTGATGCGGTTGAAAACACAAAACTATTCTTCGTCCAGGATAAAACTTCTTCGCTCCCTCGAGCGTTGCCTTAATCGCCGTC
Organism: Candidatus Uhrbacteria bacterium; assembly: GCA_903891735.1. GTDB lineage: Bacteria > Patescibacteriota > Patescibacteriia > UBA9934 > UBA9934 > UBA11707. Next base: position 6,041 of record CAITFQ010000016.1, read on the forward strand.
GGGTGATGACCATAGTCGGACACAATCGTCGCCCCGTTCAACTCACCAACCACCTCAAAGCGTCGCCAAATGCCGCGATAACTTTCTAATGATTTCCTAATCACCTCAGCGTTTATCCCAAACTCGTGCGCCACAGCACTAGCCGTCGCCGCATTCGCTCGGTTGAATTCACCCGGCACCAACAACTCATAACCAACCACATCGTTAATTGAATATTTAGCAATCGATGAACCTGTTAATCGTTGCGAGTTCGTATCATCCGCATTAATAAAAACTTTTTTCGACGTCTGCTCAACCAACTGTTGAAACGTCGCCACAATATGATCCAAGTCACGATAAACATCTAAATGATCCTCTTCAATATTAGTAATGACGGTCACTTCCGGGTGCAGCTGCACCATCTTTTGCTTGTACTCATCGCCTTCAACTATCAGGATATCACTCTGGCCGATCCGCACATTGCCGAGTTCCCAACCTGGTACAAGGCTACCAACGAACACCGTCGGGTCCAAACCAGCGTCGACAAAAATCTGGCCCGTCATCGCCGTCGTCGTGCTCTTACCATTCGTGCCCGTCACACAAACAGTTCGATATTGCTTCGACAACTCACCCAGCCAACCAAAATGACCGAGCTGTGGAATTCCTCGTTTTTGAGCTTCAATTCTTTCAACGTTATCAGGACCAGCCGCCTCAGTATAAACAACCAAATCGCACTCAACCGGAATATTACCGGCCTCATGTCCAATCTTAATAGCCGCGCCCCTCTTCATCAAATCATCGATAATCGGCGAACCGATACTATCTGATCCGCTAACAGTTTTGCCTTGCGCCAACAAAAACTTGCCGACGGCACTAATACCAATGCCGCCAGCCCCAATCAAGTGAATGTGCCGCGCTTCGTCAACCATAACTAGCCTTGGTTTTCCTTGTGCTTATCATCTAAGCGCTCCTTATGCTCAATCAACTGGCGCTTCAATTCATCTTTCGCGATATCAATCGCCGCGTACAAATCCTCCTCAATCGCTTCGGCGCGCAAAGTCGTCCCGGGGATAGTAATCATGAACTCAGCTCGAAAAATCTTACCCTTCTGGTGGTGCTCGCTAGTCTTGCCGACCTCTGACGAAATCTCACATGGCTGATAGCGCTCACAGAACTTCTCTAGGCTCATCAATTTTTCCTGCACGTAATTGCGGATAGCGTCCGTCATCTCAATGTGCGTAGCCAAGGTAGCGAGAATATTCATACAACTATATTATAACACTTAACTACTTTTTACCCTGAATCAGTAACGGCCGCAAGTAGCGCCCAGTGTGACTGTCGGCTCGTCGCACAATTTCTTCTGGCGTGCCGGTCGCGACCACGTTGCCGCCTTGATCGCCACCTTCTGGTCCCATGTCGATAATATAATCCGCCGTCTTAATCACATCGAGGTTATGCTCAATAACCACCATGCTATTGCCCTTATCAACTAACCGATGCAGTACTTCCAGCAACTTTCGCACATCGTCAAAGTGCAAACCCGTCGTTGGTTCATCCAGCATATAGAGCGTACGCCCAGTCTGCCGTTTACTCAATTCACTCGCCAACTTCACGCGCTGCGCCTCACCACCCGACAACGTCGTCGCACTCTGTCCGAGTTTAATATAACTCAAACCAACTTCGTTCAGCGCCTTAAGTTTATCATGTACTTCAGGTAAATCGATGAAGAACACGGCCGCTTCTTCAATGGTCATCTCGAGTACATCGGCGATATTTTTATCTTTGTAGGTCACCTCAAGCGTCTCCCGGCTAAACCGTTTACCCTTACAAACTTCGCACGTCACATAAACCGTCGGCAAGAAGTGCATCTCAATCTCAATCAAACCATGGCCTTCACAGTGATCACAGCGTCCACCCGGTACGTTAAAACTGAAACGCCCCGGCTTATAGCCACGAAAACGCGCTTCTTCCGTCATCGCAAATAAATCACGAATCGGGCCCCAGGCTCCGGTATACGTCGCTGGATTGCTGCGCGGTGTGCGGCCGATCGCGCCCTGGTCAATCAAAATCGCCTTGTCGATGTACTCAACGCCCAGCACCGCCTTATGCTCGCCGGCCGTTTTCTTACCGCCATACAACTTGTGCGCCACCGCCTTATACATGACATCATATGCCAAGCTCGACTTGCCACTACCCGACACACCGGTCACACACACAAAACGTCGCAACGGAAAATCGACATCAACATTTTTCAAGTTATGTTCGGTCGCCCCGCGGACCTTAATCATGCCGCCCTCATTAATTCGTCGCTTATCAGGAATCGGAATCACCTCGTCGCCACGCAAGTACGCCGCTGTCCGCGACTTCTTGTCAGCAAAAATTTCTGGCACCGGTCCAGACGCCACCACGTAGCCGCCGTGGACACCAGCTCCCGGACCAATCTCCACCATGTAATCACTCCGTCTAATCGTATCCTCGTCATGCTCGACCACCAACACCGTATTACCCAAATCACGCAGATCCTCCAGCGTCTTAATGAGCTTCTCGTTATCCCGTTGGTGCAAGCCAATCGTCGGTTCATCGAGCACGTACAAGGCCCCGGTCAAACGCGAACCAATCTGCGAGGCCAACCTGATACGTTGCGCTTCCCCACCTGACAACGTCCCCGCAGTTCTGTTCAACGTCAGATAATGCAAACCAACATCAAGCAAAAACGTCAACCGATTCTCAATCTCTTTCAACACCATGCTGGCGATCTCCCGCTGCCTATCATCCAGCTTGACGTTCAAGAAAAACTCTACCGCTTGATCTACTGACAACGCCGTAATGTCGACGATACTCCGGCCGTCGACCCACACAAACTCCGCCTCACGTCGCAAGCGTTTGCCGTGACAAGTCAAACACAATTCCGTCGAAAATAAATCAACCGTGCCTAAACCCGAACACGCCACACATGCTCCGTACGGACTATTAAAGCTAAACAAACGCGGTTCAATTTCTGGAAAAGAAAAACCGCATTTTACACAACTAAACTTAGCCGACAACACTCGTTCGCTCGCGCTATACAGCACTATGGCTACGCCTTCACCACGCCCGACCGCCGTCTCCAACGCCTCATTCAAACGCTGCTGCGTATCCTTACTCGGCTTCAGCAAATCGACCGCCGGAATAGTATCAATCACCAAATCAATAGTGTGCGCCGAGTAGCGCGACAAGGTAATCTTCTCACTCAAGCCGTGCATCTTGCCGTCAATTCTGACGCGAGCGAAACCTGAATTATAAAGATCGTACAGCAACTGATAATACTCACCCTTGCGCCCCTTCACAATCGGCGCTAAAACAGTAACTTCTTCACCAGTCGTAATCTTCTTTTTCTTACCAGCTTCGAGCCTCGATTGCTGCACATCACGACACACCATGTCAGCCATCTCATCCACGGTCAGCTTTTCAATCTTCGTTCGACAATTCGGACAATGCGGCTCACCAATGCGCGCAAACAAAACCCGCAAATAATCGTACGTCTCCGTAATCGTGGCAATCGTCGAACGCGGGTTCCGGCCGTGCGCCTTCTGGTCAATACTAATCGCTGGCGACAAGCCCTCTATCTCGTCGACATCCGGCTTTTGCATCGCCCCCAAAAATTGTCGCGCATAGGCCGACAAGGATTCAATGTAGCGGCGCTGGCCCTCAGCAAAGATGGTATCAAAGGCCAAACTCGACTTACCACTGCCCGACAAACCAGTAATACACACCAGCTTGTTGCGCGGAATCGTCACGTTAATATTTTTCAGGTTATGTTCACGTGCTCCTTTAACGACAATGTTATTTTGCATACGATTATTTCTTTTTCTTCAAAATCTTAGCCTTCAATGACGCCCCCTCTTTTTGATTAAGCTCGTTTTCTAATAAAACGATCTCATCACGCAACAACCCAGCCGTTTCAAACTGTAAATTCGCCGCCGCATCTTGCATCTCGCCTTTCTTTTCGGCAATCACTGCTCGCAGCTCCTTGGGACTTGCCGTCATCTCAATGCTTAGTATCTTCCTGGTCTCATCAACCCGCTCACCCATCAACTCCGCTCGAATATCGCCGATCTTCTTCTTAATCGTTTCCGGCGTAATGTTATGCAGGGCGTTATAAGCCAACTGAATAGTCCGACGTCTGTCCGTCTCCTTAATTGCCCTCTTCAACGATCCGGTCATGACATCCGCATAAAGAATCACCTGTCCATTTACGTTACGCGCCGCGCGACCAATTGTTTGAATCAGCGATGTTTCCGAACGCAAGAACCCTTCTTTATCAGCGTCCAAAATTCCAATCAACGAGACTTCCGGCAAGTCCAAACCTTCACGCAACAAGTTAACACCGACAACTACGTCGTACGTCCCCTTACGCAAATCAGTCAGTACCGTAATCCGGTCCAACGTCTCCACGTCCGAGTGCAAATACGCCACTTTAATCTTCTTTTCTTTCAAATAATCAGTCAAATCTTCTGCCATTTTCTTGGTCAACGTCGTCACCAAGGCGCGCTCGCCAATGCTAATCCGTTGCTCAATCCGCACAATCAAATCGCCAATCTGGCCCGGGTACTCACCGTTAGCGACGACTGGCATAATAATCGTTTCCGGATCAACCAAACCAGTCGGCCGAATAATCTGCTCAACAATTTTTTCACTACTCTCCGCCTCATACTTCCCCGGCGTCGCCGACACATATACCGTCTGTCCAATTTTCTTGACGAACTCCGCAAACTGCAGCGGCCGGTTATCACGCGCCGACGGCAAACGGAAGCCATGCTCCACCAGCGTATTCTTACGCGCTTGGTCGCCAGCAAACATCCCACCAATTTGCGGCAGCGTAACGTGCGACTCATCAATAATCGTCAAAAAATCCTTCGGGAAATAATCCATCAAGGTGTACGGCGCCTCGCCCTCATGCCGGCCATCAAAATGACGAGAATAATTCTCAATCCCGCTACAGAAACCAATATTGCGCATCATCTCGATATCGTACTTAGTTCGCCGCGCCAGCCGTTCATACTCTAACAGCTTCCCCTCTTGTTCAAACTTACCGAGTTGCATCTTGAGTTCGTTTTCGATGTCAGTAATCGCCCGTTCACGCTCACTCTCCGCCGTCATAAAATGCTTCGCTGGAAAAATCATCATGCGCTTAAGTACCTCGCGTTTAGCCCGCGTCACCGGATCCAATAACAAAATCTCACTAATCACCCCACTAGTGATAGTTACCCGATACAGCACCTCTTCGTTCATCGGCATCAGTTCGATGACATCTCCCTGCGCCCGAAAATGACCCCGCTTCAAGTCCGCATTCGTGCGCGTAAACTGCATCGCCACTAGTCGACGCAATAACTCCGTTCGCGCAATCTTGTCCTGCACCATCAAGCGCATGCCGCTTTTCTCATACTCAACTGGCGAGCCTAAACCGTAAATACAAGACACCGAAGCGACGATGATTACATCTCTCCGTGACAACAACGCCTGCGTCGCCGCGTGCCGCAAGCGATCAATCTCTTCGTTAATCTGCGCATCCTTCTCAATATACGTGTCGGTCCGCGGCATGTATGCTTCCGGCTGATAGTAATCGTAATAAGACACAAAATACTCCACCGCGTGATCCGGAAAAAACTCGCGGAACTCCTGACACAACTGCGCCGCCAGCGTCTTGTTATGGGCAATCACCAACGTCGGCCGCTGCTCCTGCACAATCACATTCGCCATGGTAAACGTCTTACCGGAACCAGTCACACCAAGCAAAGTTTGCCGTCCCAAACCCTGGCGTAAACCCTGCACGAGTTCATCGATAGCCCTGGGCTGATCCCCCGCTGGCTTATAATCTGACACTAATTTAAAATCCATATAAAAGCAAAACGCAAATATTCCGCGAGCCGAGGCTCTACGGGAGTACTATCTCAATTACTGCGTACAAAGAATACCGTACAAACAACGAACACACAAGTGGATAACTCTCAAAAAAATGAAGACCCCCACCGCCCGCGAGGACGGTGGGGGTCAGGACGCGGCGGCTGCTAGGCCACCTTCTTGGCCTCCGGCGGCCTCGAGCCGACGCAGTTGGAGGCCAAGGTCAGGTAGTCCTTGATGTTGTTGGTCTCAAGGTCATCGAGAACCACGCCTGACTTGAGATGAACGATCGCGACCTCCAAACGCATGCAGAGTTCAGGCAAGACGTTGTTCTTGAAGCCGTGACCGAGGTGCTCAGGAAGCTTGGCCCGTGAAGCTTCGAGTCGCGAGATGAGCTCGATCCGCTCATCCTCACCCATCCCCTTCTTCAGACGGGCCACCGCAGAGACCCAAGTCAGCACCACCTCGAACTCGTACTGCCACAGTAGCAGCTTGAAAGAGTCGACCAGGTTGGCGATCAGCAACCGGATGTTCTCCATCGACGAGTGCTGGTGCCCACGGCTCTCTGGCAGCAGCACCGTCATGATGCGCGCGATTTCGGTCGCATCACGGATGCAGTGCTTGCCCGGGTTGACGAACGGCCGGACAATGAACAGCTGCTCCAGCCGTAGGATCAGCGTCGTGAAGTAGTCACGGTTCTCTGGCGTGTAGAGCTCGTAGAACATCAGCGCCTTCTTGTCCTCGAGAACCGGCAACATGGCCTCGACCTCGGCGAGAACGCTGCCGATGTACTGGTCGATGACCGTGCCGAGCGAGACGACGACGCGCTCCTCGCACTCGAGGTCGTGCGCCCGACCAGCCGCCCGGATGGCCGCGCTGGTGTAGCCCAGGCGCTGGCGCGAGCTGGGGCCAGGCCGCACCCGCGTGGTGCGGATGAGATCGACCACCTTGCGGAACTGCCGGTCGTGCGACACTTCGTCCAGGTTGACCAGCCCGTCGAGCAACGGGCACAGCCGACGCTGCAGCTCGACGAAGGCCACCATGTCAAGCGTCGGGTCGCCGTAGGTGACCATCAAGCTCTGGATGGCCAGCTTGTTGAGGTCCACCATCAAGCCGTAGTTGATGACCGCCCAGTTGCGGATGTGGCTCAGATAGGCCCGCCGCGCGCGATAGAGGTTGTCGAAGGGCTGGAAGATCGACCCGGACTCACGCCGGCTGGGCTTCTTGCTGGCCCGCAGATCCAGGCCGAAGATGGTGCCGGGCTTGATGCCCTTGACCTCGACGGCGATGAAGAGCTGGTTGTTGCTGTTCGGCAACACCTGCCAGGTGCCGGTGAACCGATTCTTGTCGGTGCTGAGGGTGAGAGTGAGAGGAGTACCAGTGATCACTTTACCTACTTTGCAGCCGTAGCTGCGTCTTTGACGTTGATCTGGCCGGAAATCGACCAGGGCGAATATTAGCCCAAAAACTCGGCCGAAGTCAACAACAACGTCAATCTAAACCTCAACTTCACGCCTAATCGCTTCCGCCGTAGCTGCCAATTCCTCCATCGTCGGGCTCATTTTCACAAAAGTCCGCGCCAACCCGTCAACCCTCGGCATCAAGTGCAAATGCGTATGAAAAACGTCCTGGCCAGCGCTAACCCCATGATTCATGCCCAAATTATAGCCCGTCGCCCCCGTCGCCTTCATAATCGCCGGAGCTAGCTGATGAACTACTTTCATGAGCTCGATGGCATCATCAGTCGAGCCTTCACCCAGGTTCGCCGCATGCTTTTTCGGCACTAAGAGCGTATGTCCCGTCGACACCGGCCCAATATCCAAAAACGCCAGTACACGCTCGTTCTCAAAAACTTTATGACACGGGATGTCGCCAGCAATTATTTTACAAAAGATACAGTCCATAAGGGTAAAAATAAAATTACTAAACTCAACAACCAACGGAATTCACCAAAACTCGTACCCACTCGCCAAACAATCACCGCCAACCCTACGCCGCTAATTATCGTCAGCCAATAAACCAAATTATGTTCAGTTTTCTGCGGCTTGGTAAACGCATACAGCGTACCGCTAACAAGCAGCGGCAGCAAGAGCAAATGGACGGAAAACACATAACTCACAAAACCCGGCCACTTATAATCCAGCAACAACAAAACCACATAAGTCGCCAAGCTGGTATAAAAAGCTGTCCGCAATAATCGCTGATTCATATTACTTGTGCCAGACAATCTTAATCCGCTTAATATCCAGGCTGTGTTGATTAGCCTTTATTTGCGGGGTCGACAAAATAAATTTAATCGTACCCTTAGTCTGCGGTAAGTCAGCGGTATCGAATGTCACTGTCGACTCCTGCCAATCATTGTCATCGACCACAAAGTTAGCTAATAGCCGCAAATCAAAACTGTTAGTCATCATGTCAGTAATAACCCCGAGTTTGAAAATTGGCTGCCCGTGATTGCGATAATCAATAGTCACTTCAGCCTTCGTAAAGCCACCCCGCGGCACCAACGCTGTAAAATAAGTTGGATCATCAACTAAACTTATACTCTGTCCATCACTACTAGCCACCGCTCTCTCAGCCGGCAAAATACGGTTGATATAGGGCGAGCTCTGCCCCGCTTCAGCCGCCACCGTCAAAGTTCCCGACGGCGCTAAATTATACCAAGTGAGCGCTAACAATAAAATTATCGGCACGGCGACAATCACCCCATGCGCCACTACTTCAGCTAATGAATAACCCTTTAACTGTCGCATATTTTTACTTAACCGTAATTTTATAGAGCGCCTCGTCACCAACCGTTTCCACTAGTTTAATATGCAAACCGAGGTCGCCCAACTTATGCTCATTCAAATAATTCAGGTCGACGTCCGGCAACGGAATACCTAAATAATACAGGGGTGCTAACTTCACTGCCAACGGTAGAGCCGCATAAGTCGTTTCGCTCCGCAGCGGCTGAATCACCTCACGCACTGGCCACAAAAACTTATCCGCTCGATCAACTACAATAATCGAATTGATCTCATTCGCCGCCAGTACTTCGTCACGTTTAACCGCACTAGCCAACAAAACCTGGCGCGTCCTTAACAAACCATCATCGCCAGTAAAAACTAACATCATTGATAGTATCATGACACAACCTAAACTAGCCGTTAACAGCAACTTCGATTTCTTATCAGAATAGGCGGGGTTACCATACCCCGCTAAAACCAGCAAAGCTCGCCCAGCAAAAATCGTCGCCAGCACAAATAGTGGCAACCAATAACGTAAATGCGAATCCCCCAAAGTAATCGCCGTCGGATCAGGATTATCATTAAAACTCCAGCTGCCATACAGCACTCCCAACCAAACCGCTAAAACCAACGTACCGACTGCTAGCTGCCGCCACTTACCTTTATCCTTCAGCGCCAAAACCAGGCCAACTATTGCCAACACCGTCAGCCACGGAAACAACGCTAAACCAAAGTGCCAAACATTCTTAATTATTGCTCGTGGATGAACGCCGAACGGTAATAACAGATGTCCGAGGCTCGCTATCGACGAACTCGTCTCGCTCTTGCTCTGCTCATTATCGACCGAGTCCGGATCTTTTCCCAACTGCACCAACGCCGTCTGCTCATGCACGGTATACCCTGTTTGCCACGGCTGCCGATACAAATCGATATTCAGCTTGGCATTAACTAACAACGGCAAAGCAAAACCCAACACTAACAAGCCTAGCGGCCAAATCGATTTAATATTTTTACGATAAACAATCACTACGCTGATTACCGCTGGCACAATCCAAACTATTTCCGACAACCTAAATGCTGCCGCTATGCCCAAGCACAACCCCGCCAACAAAAAATTACTCGCCGTTCGCCGTAACGGCTTCGTCGCTACCAACCACACGGCAAAAATCAACCAACAAACAAAGCCGACATTCGGCATCATCGTCCGCGCCGCGTAATACCAAACCGCCGGCTGCAAGGCCAGCAAAATAGTCGACGTATACGCCAACCGTCGACTATTAGACAATCGCTTAACCGTAGCCAGCCAAGCGAGTATTGCCAGCAGCAGCAAGGTCGGCGTCAACAACAGCAAACCATAAGCGCCGACTATCTTACCAACCAAGCCAGCCAGTAGCGGTAAACCAACAAAGCCGCCCGGCACAATATACTCGCCAATCGCCAGCGTGCTCCGTGGATGCGCCAAGTCGCCGAGTTGTGCCGTCACCTCATCATGCACCGCCAAACTGCCTGTCCTTACAAAATTCTGGGCAAACGTAAAATTAGCATTTTCATCTGGCGAGGTGAATGATAGTGGCACGCCCACCGTCAACCACAACGTCGAACAAAAATAAGCCGCCAAGCCAAGCCCGCTTAAAATATTCTTTACCAGCTTCGTCATAAGGAATACGTCACCGCTGCGATTGCTCCCAACACCGTCGCGATCACGAGCACAATCTGGCCAACTATTATCAAGCCAGGCAAGCGAAGCAAAATCGCCAGCAATAACAAACCAATCGACGCCATCTGCAAAAACAACTTACTCTTCCCCCACAAATTCGCCATCATCATGGCCCGGTTAGCCTTCGCCCGCAGTAACCAAATCGTCAGCGGCAACAAGTCAAAAGCCACGGCCGTCAGCACCACCATCCAATTGTAATAGCGCAAGGCAAACACTAACACTACCAAACCCACCAACAGCTTATCCGCCACCGGATCAAACAAAATCCCCCATGGCGTAATCTCTTTCCGTACTCGTGCCAAGCTACCGTCGACCATATCAGTGAAGGCCGTAAAAATAAACAACGGCACCCCAAAGGTCAAATTATTAGTCGCTAGCAAATAAACCACCACCGGCGTCAACACCAAACGCAGGGCCGTCACGTGATTCGGCTTAATAAAATCCGGAATAAACGGCAATAACACGGCGCGCAGCACGTAATCCTGAGGAAATAATTTGGCTGGGTTACGCGCCATAGTCTGACTAGCCCTCTCTGACACTTACTGTTATCATCATACCAGATTATGGTCAAAATCTCTTCCTCTACTATCCTGCGCCTTTTCATTGGCCTAGGCTTAGTCGCCATCTTGGGCAGCCTCCTTTATTACACCCTCCCAGTCACCTGGTTCGGCCTAATTATCGTCCTCTTAATCTCGATTCTCACCGCCGCCCTCATCCCCCTTAAAATCGATAACGCGCCGAGCCAACAAAAGCTGAGCTTTTGTCGCCAACAAGAAATCGCGCTCAGCGCGACGCTCATTATCTCATTAGCTGCCTGGTGGTCCGTCATTCTCCCCATCAGCATCACCACCGCCGTCCGTTCCCCTTGGGGTATTGTTCCCGTCACCTCTCTCCTCACCCTCAGTCTGGCTATCTTCTCTTTACTCACTCTCCTAACATCTACTAAACGGCTTTCAATCTTAACCATACTCCTCTTCATCGCCACCTTCTTTTCAGCCGTCGCCATGGCTGCCGTCATCTATCCTCTTGGTTTCGGCTTCGACCCCTTCCTCCATCGCGCCACTATCGAGCACATCGCCCAGTTCGGCACTGTCACCCCCAAACCTCTTTACTACATTGGGGAGTACGCCCTCGAGCTCACCCTCCACGCCCTCGGCCTACAAATCAATCTCATCGACCGTCTCCTCCTCCCTATCTTAGCCGCCTGCTTACTGACCGGCAGCACCCTCCTCGGTCTCTCATCTCTCACCAAAACCAGGTCGAGCTTCGTCCTAGCCGGCCTCTTGCTCTTCCCTCTCGGCAGCCTCATTTCGACAACACCGCAAGGCCTCGCCTACGTTCTAGCCGCCAGCGCCATCATGCTCACCTTCAGTTCTTCGTTCATCCCCGCCGGCGTTCTGGCCGTCGCCGCCTGTTTCACCCATCCCATTGCCGGCATTCCCGCCATCATCTTCGTCACTACCGCCTGGCTACTCCATCGATTCTCTGCTAAACCGAGCCTCAGCAAACTCATCTTATCCGTAGCAACGCTCCTCAACATAATCGCCATTCCGGTCCTTTTTATCCTCGAATCAATCAAATCAGGTCTAACCATAAACCTCGATTTTAGTAACCTCTTAAATCTACACAGCTGGTCGACGCTGGAACTCAACAGCTTCTTCAGCAATCACTTCAACACCTGGTACGACGCCCTCTATCTGGTCATCGACAACATTCTTTTGATCACCTTGATCTTCGCCATTATCGGCCTCATCTATTTACTCAAAACAAAAACCTTAAATCGACCAGCTAATTGGTTGCCAATGTTAACCGCCGGTGCGATGGTCCTGAACTTTCTAATCTTATCATTACTGTTCGAGTTCGACTTTTTAATTAGTTACGAGCGGACGGATTACGCACTCCGAGCTTTAACGCTAGCCCAAATCTTCCTGTTACCACTAGCCATGATTGGCCTAACTTCGATTAATAATTATTTGCAGACTAAACCTCTCGCTCTTCGCCTCACCTTCCTCACGCTAATTACCATGATCGGCGTCGGCCAAATTTACGGCGCCTATCCTCGACACGACAACTATGCTAGAAGCGCTGGCTTCAACGTCGCTCAAGCTGATCTCGACGCCGTAACCACCATCGACGCTGACGCTGCTGGTGCCGACTACCTCGTCCTCGCCAACCAAAGCACGAGTGCCGCCGCCATCAACCTTTACGGCTTCAAAAAATATTACCACAATGATATCTTCTACTACCCCATTCCCACCGGTGGCCCCCTTTATCAAGACTTCCTCACCATGGTCAACATCGCCCCTAGTATCGAAACCATGAACGCAGCCATGGATCTCGCTGGCACAAAAGTTGCCTACTTCGCCGTCAGCAACTACTGGTGGCAGGCCGACACCCTCATCGCCCAAGCCAAACTCCTTACGCCCACCTGGTTTAGCGTCGACAATGGCGCGGTAACAATCTTTAAATTCCTTCGCTAAGCTCGGCAATTCGACTAACCAGCAAACCCGTTCGCTGGGCAATAATTTCGGTTTCTTGTTCGGTCAGATGACGTGCCAACAGTAAATCAGCCCGCAGCAACGCCTGCACTTCCAAATCCGCCAAGCCAGGCACCATCGTCACCGGGTAAGTCTTTGCGTTCATCCAAGCTAGAAGTTCGTCACCGCCAATCAAGCGCAGACCTTTATGACCAGCGTAGGCCACCGCATCGACGCTGAAGACACCATTCGTCACTAACCAATACTCGGCGAACCTTGGGCAAGCCTGAATATCTGCCCCGTCCAGCAAATCTAAATATCGAGCATACGCCGCCAAGGCTTCGGCTAACACTACCTGCGACTGCCCCTCGGCCACAAAAATACAGGCCACCGCCACATTGCGCCCCGCCTTCTCTGCTACAATATCGAGCTCATGAGTCGCACACGCTCCCGGCACCAACACGCCAACATCGATTACATAACCTTGCGTCCGCAGCACCGCAGCTAAGTAATTAGTAAACGCTAAATCGACCAGGCCAAAGCGTAGCCAAGCCTCCTGCAAATAAGCAGCGTTTACCGTTCCCCCTTGGTTCATGCCTCTATTGTACTACAAGTGTCGTCAACAAGTCGCGTCCTTTCGTTTCCCACTCACTCAAACCGAGCGTCTGTTTCTCTAAAATATAATCCGCCACGTACTGCACCGCCGCCGCGTTATCCGTCTCGTTCAACTGCTTGGCATACTTCTCAACGTAAGCGTAATGCAGTTCCTCACGAGTCGCGTCATCCTCCACCTGTCGCCAGGACTGCGCCGCCACTACCACAGAAAACTCTGGATCGCCGTCATCCAACGCCTTCCGCAAATAAGCGACCAGTTCGTCTTGTACATCCGCAATCGTTCTGTTCGACAAATCATCCGGCGACAACCTGCCCTCCAGTTTAGCCACCAGCGCCGCCACCTGTGCATCCGCATTAGCAAAATCAAGATGCAAATCTTGCGTCACGTAATACGGCTTCATGTCATAAGTAATTTTCTCTGGATGATCCGCGATATCCGCACTCACCAAACCTTCGTACAGAGCACGCGCGGTCGCAAAATCCATCTTAGTACCCACCACGTCTGTATTCACGAAACTATAGAGCAAATACTGCAAGGCTGCCGGCACGTGCGCGTCTGGTCCGCCGAACTTACGCAACACATCAACAATAAACGTCGCCTGGTTCTGGCTCCGTTGCGGATCACCAATCGCATAAACCTGGCGCTGCCGCAACCATTGCAAGGACGACGTTGTCGGCAAGCCAAGTACACGCAGTGATCCCAAGACCTGCGAGAAACCGGCCGTTACCACGTAATCAGCTTTTACTCCCAAAATATGCTCAATCTGGGCAATGCCGTAATCAAGTCCAGCAAACGCACAGGCATTGGCTAAATAGTAATCCGTTGGTTTGTAATTGCCTGGTGGAATGTAACTGTAGGTTCCGCGCGGCACGCTAGTCACTTTAACCGTCCAGTCGTTGGTGTTAACCGCAAATAAATGAATCGCGTCGCAATGCTGTTCCTTACCTTCTTTGCGCGAATCAATCCCCAGGACCAGCACATTCACCACTCCGTCAGCAGCAAACGGCGCACTATCAGCCGCAACCGTTGTCGCTGCTCGAGCCGCTAAAACTTGCTGTACTACATCGTCAATCGGTTTTACTGGGGCAATTATTTCTTGCGCCGCAGAATGAAAAATCAAGACCGCCGCAACTATGACCGACACTACCAAAACCACCGCTACCACTAATAATGTCCGCTGCCAGGTACGCATACCCCCTATTAAAGATTAATCGATTGAGCTAAGTGAAACTGTCCTAAAGCCCGAGCCACATTGTGACTACGTCTATCCGGATAACGCGCCGCATCATAGCCAAAGTAATTATCACGGACGACATCAATCAAAAACCGACTAGCTAGCTCCATGGCGATCAACTTAGTAGCCCGCAAGTACAAAGCTCGCTCAGTGCCCGTCAACTCCCGTCCCAGGCCTTCGCCATAGCCAGCCAGTGCCGCCTCACATAGTTCGTTATCGATCTTCGCCTGTGCATCATCTTCGTTTGTTCGATTACACCACGAACGCAGCGCATCACCCAAATCAATCGCCGGTTGATGCCACAAAATAGTATCGAAGTCGATCACGCCAACAGCCTCGCCGGCCTCGTTAAACAACAAATTGGAAATCTTCAAATCGCCATGAATAATTTGCTTCGACTGTTCAGCTGCACCAATCAACAAACTCGGCACTTCATCAATTATCGTTTGCGCTATCGTCGATAATTCCGGCGGTAACTCGCCCACCACCGTTTTCAATTCATCGATGATAAACTCTGTCTCATGAAAATGCGGAATACTCCCTTGCGGCACATACTCCAACCCCGCCAACAAGCGATGCATCTCGCCAACAAGTCTGCCGGCACTCCTCGCCATCACAGCATTATCGACCGCATCAAATACTTTCCCCTCAATCCACGGATACACTCGCCATCGGTCGTTCTC
>CAITFQ010000017.1 GCA_903891735.1 Candidatus Uhrbacteria bacterium
CGACTCCTCTGGTTTAGCATTTCCCCTCCACATTATCGTTGGTGGCGACGCCGCCATTCCAGTTATCTTAAAACTCGCCAAACAGGAAAGCATCGACGCCCTCGTGGTCGGCGTCCCATACCAAAACGACCCCACTCGCTCCTCGGTTCAGGTTGACCTCACAAAAAAGTTTATCGCTGTTCTAACATCGGCTACTCCCTTACCCATCATCACCGCCGACGAAAAATTCTCCTCTTCCGAAGCCCGTCGCATGCAGCAAGAATTCGGTGTTAAAGCCCAAGAAGACGCCATCGCCGCGCAGCTGGTCCTCCAAGCCCACCTCGATGAATTACGAATTCAGGATTAACATAGAACTTTCACATTTGAGACTAGTTTTGGTGCGCAACTAGAAAAGCTTTTGAGGCTTAGTTAATGCTAAGATGAAAAAGTTTTCGACGTTGCAAGCCAAAAATAGGCCAAATGGGGAAGTTCTATAAGTAATGTATGTGGGCGAGCATTAAGACTGAAGCTATAATCTTATCAGTTGCCCCCTGGCGCGAAGCTGACCGCCGTTATTGTGCGTTAACTCCCGGCCACGGCAAACTGGAATTCTTCGGCCGCGGGGCAGGGAAGCCGCTGGCCAAATTAGCCTCCCACCTCGACCCCTGTACCATTCTCGATCTCGAAATCATCCGCGGTGCCCGCTCCGTCACCGTCATCGGCGTCGAACGTCGTCAATCTTTTTCGACACTATCGACCTCCCTTGACCATCGCCTGCTCGCCCTCACCTCGCTCGGCTTACTCGACAAAATCATTCGCGAAGAACAAGAAGACGCTGTGCTTTACGGCGAGCTGACCACCTGGCTAAAATTTCTCGATACTCAAGAATCCCTTCACCCCACCCGCAGCACTTTTTTGCTCAGCGGCTTTTTACTTCGCTTGATGCGCCAACTGGGCTACAACGTCGCGCTCGACCACTGCGTCGGCTGCGAGGGCGACATTTTGCCCTTATCATTCCGTTGGCACGGCGGTCGCGGCGGCTTGGTCTGCTCCAGCTGCATCGCCACCAACCCCGGCGAGTGGTTCTTGGCCACCCCTCTCCGCCAAGAGGTGGTCCAGCTCATGCGCCTCGCCCGCGACAGCTCCTACGACGGCCTCTACCGCTATCCCCTCAAAGGCGCCGACGTCTCCTCCCTCGCCTCTTGCCTCCACGACACCATCCTTTACCACGTCCCCGGCGCCACGGATCGCCCCTTCTGGACCGGCATTTTACCTTTGCAGACGTTAGCTATTCCACCGCTTGCCAACCCGGTCCCTGTTCAGCTATAGTCTAACCAGGTCTGACAACCCTCTCGCTGCTTAACGACCAGCGCGCACAACCGCCAAAAGCCCAAAGTGAGGTGGCACCGCGACCTAATTGGTTCGCCCTTACAAGATGATGAGCTTAGCTCGTCGTTCTGTACGGGTGAATTTTATTTTTATCTATGACCCCATCAATCTCCCAACTCGCCTCCCTCGTCGGCCAAACCATCACGCTCTCTGGCTGGGCCTACAACTTCCGCAGCAGCGGCAAGATTTTCTTCCTGCAATTCCGCGACGGCAGCGGTCGCGTTCAGGTCGTCTACTCGGCCGCAGATCTGCCCGCCGAACAATGGGACGCCCTCAAGTCGTTAACCCTCGAATCCTCAGTTACGATTACTGGTCTCGTCAAAGCCGAACCACGCGCGCCAAGCGGCTTCGAAATTCAGGGCACAGCCTTCAGCGTCATCGCCCTTGCCCCTGAAGATTACCCTATCGCCAACAAAGAACACGGCCCCGAATTCCTCTTCGACAACCGCGATCTCTACCTCCGCAGCGCCACCCCCTGGGCCACCCTCCGCATCCGCGACCGCGTCTTTTTCTCCATCGAACAATTCTTCCACGAAGAAGGCTTCATTCGCTTTGACACCCCAATTCTCCAGCCGACCAGCTGCGAAGACACCACCCAACTTTTCAGCGTCGACTATTACGGCAACCCCATGTACCTCTCGCAATCGGGCCAGCTCTACAGCGAGGCGGGCATCATGAGCTTCGGCAAAGTTTACGACTTCGGCCCCGTCTTCCGCGCCGAAAAAAGCAAAACCCGCCACCATCTCTCCGAACTCTGGATGATGGACGCGGAAATGGCCTTCCACGATCAAGCGATGAACATGGACGTCCAAGAGCGCATGGTTAAACGCCTCGTCAAGGATGTTCTCGATAACTGTCAGGCCGAACTTAAAATCTTGGAACGCGACACGACCCTTCTTGAGAGACTCGTTAACGAACCTTTCGTTCATCTCACTCATGCCGAAGCTAAGCGCATTCTGAAAGAAGAAGGTCTCATCGAAAAAGAAACTTACGATGACACTTATTGGCAGGACGACATGAGCACTGAAGAAGAAATCGCGCTCGGCAATAAATACCAGCTACCTGTCTTCATCGAAAACTATCCAGCTGAAATCAAATCGTTTTACATGAAGAAGTTTACCGACGAGCAGGGAATTGTTCGCGCTCGTTGTGCTGACTTAATCGCTCCCGAAGAAGGTCGCGAAATTATCGGCGGCAGTCAGCGTGAGGCCAACTACGATGCGCTCAAAGCTGAAATCATCGCACGTAATTATCCGCTCGCCGAGTACGAATGGTACTTGAACACCCGCAAATACGGCACCGTTGAGCACAGCGGCTTCGGCATCGGCCTCGAACGCACCGTCCGCTGGATCACCGGCAACCACCATATTCGCGAAACCATCGCCTTCCCCAGAATGTTAAATCGTTCAACTCCTTAATAGGTCCTATTGGACCAATTCGACCTATGTCTCGAACATTAATCAAAGATCTCCCCGCCCAGCTCGGCCAAGTCGTCACCATCAAAGGCTGGCTGAACACCCTCCGCGACATGAGCAAGTTCGGTTTCGCGATTATTCGTGATCGCTCCGGCCTCGCGCAAACCGTCTTGAACGCCGAACAACTCACCCAACTTCACGGCCTACAAGTCGAGACTGTAGTTTCAGTTACCGGTCTCATCGTTGAAAAGAAATCGAAGGATCCCGCCGTTAAAGAAGTCGAAATGCAGGTCGAAACTTTGGAAATTCTCTCACCAGTCGTCGACGTTGTCCCCGTCGAAATCGGCAAACCCGACGTCGACGTCAACCTGGACACCCTCCTCGACAACCGCGTCGTCACCCTCCGTCACCCCAAACAGCGCGCCATCTTCCGCGTCCAAGCCGCCTTGGTTCACGGTTATCGTGCCTACATGGAGCGCCAAGGCTTCACCGAAATTTTCTTCCCGGTGCTCGCGGGAGCTGCCTCCGAAGGCGGCGCTGAATTCTTCAAGGTCGACTATTACGGCAGGGAAGCGACCCTCACCCAATCTGCTCAGTTGTATAAGCAAATCACCATGGGCGTTTACGAAGGCGTCTACGGCCTCAGTTACTCCTTCCGCGCCGAAAAGTTCGCCACCTCACGCCACCTCACCGAATTCAACCAGTTCGAGTTCGAGCTCGGCTTTGTCGACAGCATCGACGAACTGATGGACATCGAAGAAGCCGTCATCCGCGAAATGTTAGCTACTGTCGCCCGCGACTGCGCCCCCGAACTCGCCTTGCTCGGCACCGTTCTCCCACCGCTCGGCGAGCGTTTCCCGCGCATCAAACTGGCTGACGCCCTCGTTGCTTACCGCGACGAAGGGGGAGTCGACGAAACCGGCGAGCCAGATTTATCGCCTGCCGCGGAGAAATGGCTGTCCAAGGAATGGGCCCCCAAGCACCATGCCTGCGGCTTCGTTTTCGTCACCGACTGGTCGCCAGCTAAGCGCCCGTTCTACGCCAAGGTAGATCCTGCCGACCCGAACAACACGCTCACCTTCGATGTCATCGGCTGGGGCAGCGAAATCACGAGCGGCGGTATGCGCATCAACCGCTACGACGAACAGCTGGCCCGCATCAAGGAGAAGGGCCTCAACCCCGCCGACTTCGAGGACTACTTGACCATGCACAAATACGGCATCCCACCCGAAGGCGGCTTCGCCATCGGCTTGCAGCGCCTCACCCAAAACGTGCTCGGCCTCAGCAACGTCAAAGAAGCCACCATCTTCCCTCGTGACGTCCAACGATTAAGGCCGTAATCGTGCTATAATCCCTCCATGGATTTCGCTGTCCAAAACGCCGAATTCGCTGGCCCGCTAGCCTTACTCCTCGAACTGATCGAGAAGAAAGACCTCGCCATCGCCAAAATCTCGTTAGCCAAAGTTGCTGACGATTTTTTGCTGTACTTACAAGAAAACGTCGTTCCTGCCGACGGCTTGGCGGACTTTCTGCTCGTCGCCTCGCGCCTCATCTACTTGAAATCCCGCGAGCTCTTGCCTTACTTGCGCATCGTCGACGAAGACGTAGCCTCCGACGTCCTCGCCGAGCAACTCCGCATTTACCGTGAATTCGTGGACGCTGCCGAGAAGCTCGAAGAACGTTACGGGCAACACCCCCTCTTCACCCGCCCCTATCTTAAACCGAAGCTTCCGCCCTCATCGATCTTTACCCCTCCCTCATCACTCACCTCATCCATGCTTGCCGACGCCTACCGCGACGTGCAAAAACGCCTCGAACCTTACTTCGCCTTAACCGCCGTATCGTTGGAACGCGTCAAGTCCGTGGAAGAACGCATCGACGAACTGCGCGAAGCCATCTCGTTAAACGCCAGTCTCAGCTTCAACGAAGTCACCCGCGGCGCCCAGAAAAAAATCGACGTCGTCATGAGCTTCCTCGCCCTCCTCGAACTCCTCCGC
>CAITFQ010000018.1 GCA_903891735.1 Candidatus Uhrbacteria bacterium
ATCGTGGTGTTGCGCTCGATTAGCTTCGTCATCACACTACCCATCGTTTCAATACCGAGCGACAATGGCGCGACGTCGAGCAACAACACGTCCTTCACGTCACCTTGCAACACCCCAGCCTGCACCGCCGCACCAACGGCCACGACCTCATCTGGGTTGACGCTGACATTGGGCTTCTTGCCAAAGAAATCTTCCACCTTCTTCAAGACAAGCGGCATGCGGGTCATACCACCAACCATCACAATCTCGGCAATCGCGCCCTTATCCATCTTACTGTCTTCCAATGCTTTTTTGACCGGACCAAAAGTCTGCTCGACCAAACCGGAAACTAATTCTTCCAACTTCGCGCGCGACAACTTGAGCACCAAGTGCTTCGGGCCTTCGTTGCTCGACGTAATAAATGGCTGGTTAATCTCCGTTTCTTGTGCGGTCGAAAGTTCAATCTTAGCGCGCTCAGCCGCATCCTTAATACGCTGCATGGCCAACGCGTCGCCACTCAAATCAACACCTTCCAACTTCTTGAACTCTTCCAAAATGTACTTCATGATGATCAAATCGAAGTCATCACCACCCAAGTGCGTATCGCCATTGGTCGCCAAAACCTCAACCGTGCCCTCACTAACGTCGAGCACGGACACGTCAAACGTACCACCACCAAGGTCGTAAACCATGATCTTCTGCCCGACCTTCTTATCAAAACCGTAAGCCAAAGCTGCGGCCGTTGGCTCGTTGATAATACGCAATACTTTCAAACCAGCAATTTCACCCGCATCTTTCGTGGCCTGACGCTGTGCATCATCAAAGTACGCTGGCACGGTAATCACCGCTTCCGTCACCTTCTCGCCAAGTCGCTCCTCTGCATCTGCCTTCAACTTACCCAAAATCATCGCACTAATCTCCTGTGGCGTCATGTCCTTGTCACCCAAAGTAACAGCCACGCCCTCGCCCTTTTTCACAATCGCATACGGCATCAGCTTCAAGTCACGCTGTACTTCCTCGTCACCAAAACGACGACCAATCAACCGTTTAATCGAGTACAACGTATTCTTCGGGTTCGTTACCGCCTGCCGCTTAGCTGGCATACCGACGAGTCTCTCCCCATTCTTCGCCACCGCCACAATACTCGGCGTAGTGCGCATTCCCTCCTTATTCTCTAACACCTTCGGCTGACCACCTTCCATAATGGCCATGCAGCTGTTGGTCGTACCCAAGTCAATTCCGAGAATCTTGCTCATATAAAATTGGTTATTATTATTTTTCGTTCACTATCACCTTCGACGGACGCAACACGATGTCACCCAACTTCCAACCCTTAATCAGCTCATCGATTACAGTATGTTCAGGCTTACTCTCGTCAAACTTACTCCCACCAGATTCATGCACATTCGGATCAAACTTCTCACCAACTGCCTTGATCGGTTCGACGCCGAGACTCTTTAGTACTTCCTCGAATTGTCGGGCAATATGAGTAATCCCCATAAACCAACTCTTGAGATTATCCGGCACCTCAGCTGGTGCAAATTTAATCGCTTGATCAAAGTTGTCGACCACTGGCAGCAACTCCTGCGCCATGTTAATCCGTACTCGTCGACGATCATCATCACGCGCTTCGCTGTTTCGTTTCTGCAAATTCTCGTAATCAGCCAACGCTCGTTTCCAACCGGCGAGATATTCTGCATTCTGCTCTTCTAGCGTCGGTGCAGTTTTCTGCTGCGCTGCAGCCTCCCCTAGCCCCTCCATACCTGGAGGGGGACTTACGCTATCATCGTTTACATTTGCATCGGTCATACGTCTTCAAAATTACTATCAAGCATCTTTTTTACTTCCTGAAGTAAACCAATGTTGCGTCCGTACTTCATGCGCAGCGGCCCCAACAATCCGAGCAATCCAACGCTCCCATCAGGTAGTCGAACTCGCACTACCACTGTTGCCATCTCGGCAGAAATCGGACTTTCACTCCCCAGCCACACCCTCACATCTTCCTGCGCCAGCTTAAGTAAATCGTCGACCGCACTATCCACCCGATCAATCGCATCCGCAATCTCTTCGCGATGTCCCGCCACCTCAAACTCCGGCTTTCGCATCAAGTTACTCAATCCCGTGTACTGCGTGCCGTGATTATCACTCGCCACGAACGCCGTCTCGCCGCTCATCATGGATAACGCCTTACTCACCGCCCGCAACACTTCTTCTGACGTCGACGCCTGCCCAACCGCTTCTTTCAATTCCGCCGCAATCCTATCTGCTCTCTCCACCTTCATGAAGTGATCCAAGTAGTATCGATAAGCAGCCTCAGTCGGCACTCGCCCCGCCGACGTATGCGGTTGGAGCAGAAACAACGCCTCCGTCAGCGCCATCAAGTCATTGCGCACCGTCGCTGGCGACACCGCCGGCAAATGCGTATCCGCAATCATCTTACTGGCCACCGGTTCCGCGGTCCGGATGTATTCCTCCACCACGGCTCGTAAAATATTGGCTTGTCGGTCGTTCAAGGCCATAAAATAAAGTTAGCACTCGGTATTATAGAGTGCTAACAAAACCTCGTCAAGTCTTAAATTATTGGCATTTTAAGCAGCTTTTGCAGCCTCTAATGCTCGTTGCGCTTCTATCAACTGATCCTCTGTCCATTGTTTAATATGCAAATCAGATTGGCTCTTTTCATAAGCTTCCATTCTCAACTTCAAGCCAGCAACCTTCCCTTCTAACCCAGAAATATTACTATCTCGCTCAAAAACTCGTTGCGCCTGAACTCGAGTATCGACAGCTGGCTGTGGCGCCCGTTCAAACCTCGACTGCTCTGGCGTTCGCAACGTCTCAGCAGTTGCTTCTGGCTGCTTTGGTCGCCATTCCGGCAACGGCCTCTTCGCTTCCGGCGTCTTCGCTATCGGCCTCCCCGTCTCCTCATTAACCTCAACCAATGGCCTACCCATACGACCAGTCCACTCCTGCGGCGCCCTACTCGGCGGCGGCATGAATTCTCGCGGTCCTCCCTCAGGCGATCTCATGTTCATAAAATCTTTTGCGTCTTGGCCAACTGCTGCCAACCGCTTTTAGCAATTTTCTTAGCCTTCAAATACTGCCCCAAGTGATCGCCACCCAACAAACTCGGCACCACCACATACGTCGCCCCGTGTTGATAACAGCGCGTCGCTTCATCCGCATTCTTAGCCGTCACAATAATTGTCCCACGAGCTCGATGGCAGCGCAAATAATCAAGCATCTCGAGCGTCACCATAATATCAGGAATCGTCGAGATCACCATTTTCGCTTTAGCTACACTCACAAAATGCAACAAGTCCTCACTCCCCGCGTCACCATACATGGCCGGCACGCCGTTCAAAGCCAACTCCTCAATCACCATCGGGTTATAGTCGACGACCAGCGTCTCCCCAGCCAACTTAGTCAACTGCGGCAGCAACCGTTTACCCATTCTGTTATAACCAAATAAAATATAATCACTCGGCTTGCCGCGCTTGTTCTCGCCATGTTTGCCCAAACCAAAACGCTCAAACACAAACGCTAACTTTTCATAAACCTCCTCGTTATACGCAATCATGTAGGACGACAAGGTGATGGTAATCAAGGCCACCAACGTCGCCACCGCAATCGACTCTGGCGCGACAAGTCCAACCGCAATCCCAGCCCCGAGCAGAATAAACGAGAACTCACTTATTTGCGCCACCGTCGTCCCCGTCAACCAGGCCGTTCGTGGGTGATAACCCATAAACCGCATAATGAGCCAAGCGATCAGCGGGTTTCCAATCAATACATACAAACTCATCACCAACGCCGGTAACCACAACTGCGCCAAGTTACCGAGCGCTAACCCGGTTCCGAGCATGATGAAAAAGATAATCAAAAAGAAATCACGCAGCGGTCTAATTTTACTCTCAATCTCATGGCTAAAACCACTAGCCGCCAAACTAATCCCCGCCAGCAACGCCCCGATCTCAATGCTAAAGCCAAGACTGAACAAAATCGACGCCAAGGCAAAACACCAGCCCAGGGCCACCAAAAACAACAACTCCTGCGAGCGCGCTACAAACTTAAACAATATCGGCAAAATAGTCTTCGTTAATATCCACAACGCAATAATCACCAATAGTCCTTTACCAAGCGAACCACCAATTATACTCGTCACCGATCCCCCGCTATGCCAAGCCCCCAACACCAGTAGCAAAAACATGGCAATCACGTCCTGCACAATCAACAAGCCAACACTAATCCGGCCATATAATCGATCCAAATCGTCCTTATCAGATAATAACTTAACGATAATAATCGTCGACGAGAACGAAAACGCCAGTCCTAAAAACAAACTCGTCAAACTATCAAACTGCAGCGCGCTCCCAATCACAAAACCCAAAGACGACGTCAGCACCACTTGCGCCACGCCGCCAATCAACACCACCGGCCCCACCTCGCGAATACTCCGCCAATTCAAATTCAAGCCGACAATAAACAACAAGAGCGCAATCCCAAACTGCGACAACCCACTAAGCACATCCGCCTGCTGCACAATGTTAAGCACTCCCGGACCGACCAACACCCCAGTCAAAATGTAGGCGATAATCAGCGGTTGCTTCAACCGATACGCCAAAATAGCGAGTATTCCCGCGATCACCATCACCACTCCCACCTGCACAAACAAGTACTCCGTCATAGTCACGTAAACTATGCCTCACTCATACCCTGATTATAACATATCGCCACTCATTGACCCAAACCATCACCTTTGCTACACTTCGCCCGAAATTCAACCTTACGGCTCCATCGTCTAACGGTTAGGACAGAGGCTTCTCAAGCCTTTAATCGGAGTTCGATTCTCCGTGGAGTCACCAACATAAACCTCAGCTTTTGCTGGGGTTTTGTTGTTTATTAACCTCTTTTCCTAGCCAAAACTTTCAATTTATGCTATACTTTCTTGTCCCGAGTTTCGCTCGGGCCACCGCCCCAACCACCCCCCCACACCCGAGGTCCCATGCTGTTCTTCATCTGGCTCACCACCGCCTGCGCCATCTCCCCGCTCTTCGGCTTCATCCTGGCCACCACCGTCTGGTCGGTCAACGACGCCGGCGAATCGGTCATGGACGACATCTACCTGACGAGCAGCCTGATCATCATGGCCTGTCTCACCGCCGGTTTGGCCATCCTGCCGATCCTCAGCTTGCCCTTCGACGGTCTGGATCACCTCGGTCTCTGGACGTTGGCCTTCTCGGGCCTCGGCCTGTACTCCAGCGTGGTCGCCTTGACCCCTTGGTACCGCCGACACTGCGCTGCCACCGACCTCCGTCGTGGCCGCATCCAGGCCACTCGCTCGTCCTGAGCGCTGACCCGCACGCCCTGCAGTCGAGAGCCCCGGCTCTCCTACAGGACTCCGTGCGGGTCTTGTATTTTCTTGCTAAAAATAGCGCTATCCTTTAATCTAATTTCGTCGCCTAGTAAGCATAGCGCCGAACACCGACCCGAGGTTTTCATGCCCCAAGACACCAGTTACGCCCTCATCAAACCGCCCATCATCCGCCTCAGCTTCAACCCCGACGAGCTGCCGCATACCTTCGACTTGGCGCCGCGTTCACCCGACGTCGTCAACCTCGAGTTCGTCAAGCACCTCACGGAGACTCCCCGCGCCAACTGGCCCGCTGGTCGCATCCTCATGCGCGATCTCCCGAGCGAGCGCCAACAGGACCTGGCCGAACGGCTGCTCATCACCGAGCTCACCTGGCTCACCAGTGTCACTTGGCCGGCCGAGGTCTGGCCAGACGTCTACCCACAACTAATCGGCTATCTTCGGCTTATCTTACCCAAGCTGAAGAATGCCCGTCACCAGTTGCTGGTCGTGCAAATCATGGCCAACCTCACCGACGCCAGCCTCCGTCACGAGCCGCTAGCCGAGTCGCCGCACCACGAGTTCATCCTGGGCCAAACTGAGCTCTATGCGGAAACGGAGCCGGTCAACTGGCCCCTCGCCGGCGGCCAAGTCTTCAAAGACCTCTTCCCTAAACCGGAAGAGCCGCTGCTCGCCTTGCAGGAAAGCATGACGCTGGTTAGCCTCTCGCGTCACTTGCACGGCGTCGTCATCCCGGCCGAAGTCAGGCCCAAGTTCAGCGAGCAACTGAGCGCAGAACTGGGCATGATCAAGCACTACGTCACCGATCTCAATCAAACGTTGATCGGACGAATCTGCGACTGGCTCACCCGCTATCACAGCAACAGCTTGCGTTCTCCGCCAATTTAGGCTAACCTCAGGTTCGTCGTGCTAAGCAATTCAGCCAAACGCGACTTCACCCCAAGCCAGGAACGCCGCCATGCAGACAGGCAATTCGTCCGACAGCAACCCCGCCACCACCGTCGACTCCGGACCCGTCGACGACCACCACCACGGCCCTGCCAACTACAACCCCAACGCCGCGCGCATCGGACTGCCCGGCTACGACCAGAACGGCGCGATCAGCCGCCGCCCCACCTACCAGGAGGACTACGAGCGTCAGTTGGCGCACATCACCGTCTGGGGCAACCAGCAGCGCGGCGAGTGGTTGAGCGGCCGCCGTCGCATCAACCAGTTGCCGGCGCACGCCCAGATGCAGGCCGAAGACGCCTTCGTGCAGACCCTGGTGCTCTGCCTGCACCGCCTCAGCATCCCGCACAACCTGCGCCCGACCGTCGGTCACGAGTTCCTGTACCAGCTCAGGAACATCAAGGCCCAGCTCCAGAACCCCCTCAACCGTGTCGACCTCGACAACCTCTACCGTTCAGTGGACCGCCACGTCCACTTCGAACGAAGGTCCTGATCTGCTTGCGAGCCCAAGCAGTAGCTGCTGTCCGGCCGGCCCTCAAGCCCCCATTCGCGCGCGCGGGTGGGGGCTTTGCCATTTTCCAAAACTGTGCTAACCTCAGGCACGTCAACTCACCCAACCCACCAGCTAAGCTGGTCCCACACCCGGAGTCGCAAATGTCCCAAGTCATCACACTCCCTCGTCCCGACCAGGCCACCACCGCCAGCCAGTACGACCTGACGCCCCTGCCCTACCACCAACGCGTTCTGCCCTTTCTGCAAGGTTTGGGCGAGGAGCCCTGGCAGGAGTGGCCCTGCGGTGAAGTCACCTGGGCCGACCTCACGCCAGAAGAACACGCCACGGCCGAGACAGTTTTCTGCCGCCTGATGAGCAGCCTGGTCGTCGGTGTAGCTGTCCCGACCGACCAGCGCACCAGCGTCTGCCAGGCCTACAGCCAGGCCCTGCGCAACATCCAGGATCAGTGCGAGAACCAGAGCAACTGGCGCTTGCTCGACACCTCGCTCGTCTGGCTCGACATCTACCCGGTCACGCCGCACCGCTTGCGCGGAGCCAATCTAGAACCCCAGCCAGCCCACAAGCGCAGCCTGGACCTCTTGATCGAGTGCGCGCGCGCCAAGGACACCCTGCTCTGGCGTTGCGGCGACACGGTCAACTTGATCGACCTGCTCGGCAACCCCAAGCGTTCACCCAAACTCCTGCGTCTCATCCAGGCCTTGGCCGTGGACAACCTGGAGGTACGTCTGCCCGGCGTCGCCCTGCCCGCCACCCACCAGAGCATCTGGAGCCTCAAGTACGAAGTCGAGCTCATCTTGCTCGAGCAGATCCTCCTCGACGCCACCGTCAAGCAGCAAGCCACGGGCATCCGTCAGTGGCACAGCCGCTACCGGCTCGGCCACCTCAACCTTCCACCCTCACTCTCACCAGACCACGAGTAACCCATGACCACATCTCCCGCTCTTATCATCCGCGATCTGCTCCCGCTGTCCAACCACGTCCGCGTCGGCGAACATCTCGCGGCACTCACCTACCGCAGCCCCGACACCTGGCTGGTCGGCGGGCGAGCTCGCAATTTGTTGCCCACCTCAGCTCACCAGCAGCTGGCCCTGGCTTGCCAACTCGGCAGCCTCACCCGCTTGCTGGTCGGCATCAACGTGCCGGAACCAGTTCGGCCAGCCGTCATCTCCGGCTACCGCAACTACCTCAACATCATCGAGGATCGACTCGGCCACGAATACGAATCTCTGTTCGACGACACCGACACCTGGCTCGCCGAACACCAACGCGGCTCAGCTCTGTTCTCGCCTGGCAAGCGGCGCATCGAACCGCGTCCAGCCCACGTCGTCATGCGCCAATACATCCTGGAACTGCTGAGCACCCCGACCAAGCACTGGTTGTTCAACGGCATCACCTACGAGCAGCTCTGCTTCCGCCTCGGTTTCCGCGTCGATGAAGACGAAGCCGTCCGCACCCTCGAGGCCTGTGTCCTCGACCACCTGACGCTCATCCTGCTGGGCGTCGAGCTGCCACCGGACGTGCTGTACGAGACCTGCCTGCACACCCAAGGCGACCTGAGGCGACTGGACACCTACCACTTCCACTTCGGCGACCATCACCGCCGCCTCAGCCAACTCTGGGACTACCTCGGCCGCTACCGCAGCGGCACCCTCAAGTTGGCGCCGAGCGCCTGACCCTGCCCCGTCGTCTCCTCACCGAGCCGGCGGGGCTCCTTTTTTATCACCCAGCTAGCAAATTTTATGTTATAATAAAAACAATTGACGTCACCATTATGAACGACATCATTAAACATAAATTTGACGTCGACCCTAAGCCATTAGCTAAACCAGAAGACACTGGCGTTGAATGGATTATTTCTCCAGAGGCAGCTGCTGCCAACACCATAACAGCCGCTAAACTCGAAGCTCGCCGCAGTCGCGACCATCATCGTTTCATCAAACTAACTAATGAAAGCTTACAACGGGCCGCCGAAGAACGCGTAGCCGCAGCCAAACTTCGTCGCGCCGAACAGTTATCTACCGCCGAAGCCATTCCAAAAATCGAAGTCTTGCACACCATTCTAAAAATTCAGGATACACCGGACTTTAGGCAAAATATTGCGCTCTACCGGGCCAAACTCG
>CAITFQ010000019.1 GCA_903891735.1 Candidatus Uhrbacteria bacterium
AACACTAAACTGTTATTCTCATGCAACAAAATTTATTCCAAAAATATTCTGCAAAAATAATTTGCCGAATATTTTTTTACAAAGTTATACACACCCTACAACACAAAATTTATTACTTATAAAATGTTTTTGCAGTATACTATTAGTAATCGTCGTGATAGCTATCGTGACGAAACAGAAAAAGTTTTCAGAAAAACTTTTCTGCTGAAAGAAAGGGGGTGTATATTTATGGCAGCCGCAAAAAAGGCCGCGAAGAAGAAAGCAGCTCCTAAGCGTAAGGTCGCTAAGAAAGCAGCACCTAAGCGTAAGGCAGCTAAGAAGAGCCGCGCATAACTTGCGTACTCTCCTTACAAAAAATATTCGTTACGCGACGAGCATTACATATGTATGCTTATCGCCGTGACGAATATTTTTATTTCTCAAACAGAGAAGGGGCCCCACCGCAGTGGAGCCCCTCTAGGACGACGACGCGACTAGCGGCTGAAATCGATAGCCGCCACTTCTCCGCGCTTGAACCGGTGGTCGAGCACCGTCACTTCTTCACGCCAGCCGTTCTCGCCAGGGCACATCCCACGCACCCCGGCGGAACCAAAGGCATGACCAGGAGCACCGTAGTAGAGGTCGCCCCAGAAGTTGACACACTCGTAGGACTGCCACTGAACCGGGATCTCGTCCTGGTGAGCGAGGTACCACTCAAGCACGTTGGTCCGCAACACCGAGACGTTGTTGTCGGTCAACCATGCCCGCAACTCGCTGCCGAACATGCCCCAACGTTTCGACTGCCCCGGAGCAACCATCACGTTGGTCATCCGCACATCATAGTCGGCGTTCATCACGCGCGAACCGATGATGTACTGACACTCCGCTCCCCGCGGCAAGCGCAAGCGCCGGGGTGTGGCCGAATCAACACTACAATCAACAATAAAAGACCTTTCCATGGAACCTTCCTTGTGGCTGCCTCAAATTAGTTTGAGGACTCTGTATACTGCCACAAAATAAACTCTCGGTCAAACGCAAACACCTATAACAACTTTTTTTGTGCCTTTTTCTCTTCATCACTAAATATCTTTACCTTCCCATAAACCCCATCATATCCCGGTGTAATCGCAACTTGCCCTGCCCTCATCCTCTCTATGGCTTGGCCAATTACTAAACTCGACGAAGCAGTAATCGACACCATCGGCGCATCCAACAACACATAAAACTCATTCCCCACCTCGGCAATCAACTTTTCATACTGCGCCTGCACTTTTGTCCCAGCCGTCGTCGCCAACCCCATCGATTCAGCAATCACCTCTTGCAGCGGCACGATCGATTTGTAAGGCACGTGATTACTTGGGAACGGCAGTGCTGGCCTCGTCGCCAAATCCGCAATCCGCGACATGACGCCGACGGTGATGATTCCGCCACACTTCGGACACCTCCCTTTCAATCTTTTCGTTTCTGCAGGCAAGCAACTAAACCCACATGGTGCATGCCCGTCCAAATGGTACTTGCCCTCCTCAGGAAAGAATTCGATGGTGTACTTAAAGGCCGCCGTATCGCGCTCCCGCAAAATTCGTATAAACTCGTGGTAAGATAATTTACTCTCATCGATCTCAAACACATTCGCTTCCCGTCCAAAATTC
Organism: Candidatus Uhrbacteria bacterium; assembly: GCA_903891735.1. Taxonomy (GTDB): domain Bacteria; phylum Patescibacteriota; class Patescibacteriia; order UBA9934; family UBA9934; genus UBA11707. The sequence goes on from CAITFQ010000019.1 coordinate 1,629, forward strand.
CGCGGACTATGCGCGTCAGAATTCGAAATCAACATGACATTATCGAGTTGCGCGAGCGATCGGTTCATCAACGGGTCACTCGACAACCCCGTCTCCACGGCATAGATGTACGGCGTCATCTCGCCCCAACATTCTTCCAAAGAATCGAAACCAGATTTTGATCCAAACACACTAAACCATGGCGTCCACGCATGCGCCGGAATCATGACGATATTCTCGTCGAGTCCTCTGAACACTTTATATAATTCCTCGCTATCGAATCCCAAAATCGGCCGACCATCACTCTTGCGATTACTTCCCTGCTCATCCAACCATCGGTTAATATTTCGTACAGCTTAAATACTCGGCGCAAGAACGATGTTATGAACTCTCCTCACTTTTCCTCCTCGTTTATAAATCTGCGCCAACTCCGTCGTCAACATGTAACGCATCTTCGGGAACTCTCCTGACTTCAATTTATACAATCCAGACTCCGCCTCTTCTAACTTCGTTTCTAATTCACTGAACCACATCGGGTGCGTAAAGTCCGCCGTACCCAACACATTGACCCCCTTTTTCTCGCACCACAACGCATTATTCTCCAGCGTCAACTCTTGCGAACACGCCCTCGAAAATCTTGAATGCAAATGCCAATCTGTAATTACTCTCATAAATATCTTTTAGCTCTCTTCACCAAACTCATGCTTGTCAGTTGGTCATCGACGACGCCAGCCTCGGCCCTGTAACGGCGCCCGAGTCAGACGAGGTGAGACGGCCGTTACGGTTGACGACGGCGCAGCTAGGAGAGGGCTAACTGGCGAGCATGAGTTGCACTCACATCATCGTCGACACTTTACGATGCACATACCACGTCGTCACATACACCACCGCGCCGCTATACAAGAAAAATCCTCCTACCGTAATCGACCTGGCCACCAAAATTCCAACACAGCTATAAAAGAACGACAGCCCGAACAAAATAATTATCGCGAGCGCTATCATCGACATCCTTCGCGGCAACATCATCGCCTCAGCCACCACGAGTAACACCAACCACAACACAAACCTAAACGGCCCAATCAAAAAACAACAAAAACTCATCGTCACAAACATCACCACGGTCGACGTCGTCTCAGTCACCTTCTTCATCACGCCCCGCAACCTCGCCACCCCAAACATCAACAACAGTCCAACCACCCACAAGCAAACCACCTGCCACAACGCATCACGGAGCAATGAGGTCAGCACGCCGACTCCGCGCGCACCCATCAAAGCACTCGTCAACCGCATGAACACAATCAATCCTCCCATTGGCAACAAACCATAAACCACCCCCAACCCGAGCGCCCCGAGCGCCAATCCCCTACTTACCCCATCTAATCTCTTCACCTCACCCCAAAAATCGCTTAACCTCCCCACCCAATAGCTCTTAATCTTCAGCCAAATATCATTTATCTTCATACCAAATCATTGTACTCAAAAAGGTGAATACGCTCAACGTATTCACCTTTTATCCATAGCCTACTCAACACTCACCCATTCTCCATCTTTTGCTGCACTCTCATAACAAGCACTCCCCACCGTAAACGCCCGCAAACCATCCTTAATCGTCGGCGACAAGGCGTTACCCTCCAGCAAATTACGCACAAACCAGTAATCCTGAATCGCGTAATAATCACTGACGAACAGCATATCTTCACGCATGCTCAAGTCCTTAAACAATGGTTCATTCACAATCATCTGGTACAAATCCGGCCGTTCAAGTTTCGCTTCGGCCTTATCGTCACGCACCGTAATGTGGTGCATATCGTAAGTGTCGAGCGTTATCAACGCCTTATTAAAGAAAATCTCAAAGTGACGGATCGACTGATGCGCCGGAATATCGTGCCAAATATGCACCATGTTGCCGGTGACGCCACTCGCAAACTCTAACCGCACCTCCATATAATCCTCAATCCCCTCATAGCCTGCGAAGTTGTTGGATCTCGCCGACACTCGCTTCACCCTGCCAAACAACCACTCAAACAAATCGAGGTCATGAATGCCGTGCTCAATCAACACGCCAGCTCCGGCCAAATCGACCTTGCTCCGCCAATCCGTAAAGTGGGAAATCCCCTTAATCGGAAACATCTGGTCATCACGCAACACAATGGTGCGCAGTGGCGACTCTTTAGCCCTGGTCTCGAGCAACTTTTTTAACGCATGATACGTCGGCGCATAACGCAACACAAACCCCACTTGGTTCGGCACTCCCGTCGACGCAAAAATCTCGTTGACCGCTTTAGCCTGCTCCAAATTAACTGCAAACGGCTTCTCAAAGAAAATTGGCTTGCCTAACTTCGCCGCCCGTTCAATCACCTCAATATGAAACTTCGTCGGCAAACAACTAAAAATGACGTTGATGTTCGGATCATCAATCACACTATTCACGTCATCCGTAAATCTCCCAATTTCAAAATCCTTGGCCGCACTGGCCGCCGCCTCTAAATTCTTATCCGCAATCGCCGCAATAACCATTTTATCCCCAAACATCGGCCGCACCAACCGTAAACTTCTGGCATGCTCCCTGCCAATGTAACCCGCTCCAATAATCCCAATCGATAACTTTTCCATAGTGTAAAATTAGATCAAAGCGCAAAGTAATAATTCTTATTACTTTCTGCCTTGATGGGGTGCGAGAGTTTCGTAACTCTCACACCCCACACGCGTCACCTAGCCACGAGCTCCTGAATCGACGGTAGGATGGCGTCCAGCGGATAAGCGCCGAACATAGCCGCTCCATTGCCCGACTTGGGTGGTGCCCAAAATGGGTGATCAACTCCGCTCTTCTTGTTCAGATCCTTGATCTGCTGCACCTGCATGGTGTGCAACGGCTTCCAACCGCCAGTCTGCAGCAGCTGCGCCATAAAGGCCAAAATCCCTCGGTACATCACGCTGTGATCGTGATCGTTGTTCTTCTTGTCACGCAGCACAGCGTGCAACTCGACCTCACCGAAGACAGCTGGCGTCTCGTTACGCTCGAGCAAGTCCATCAAGATGGCCATCTCGATCGCGTAACGCGTTGCCCCCCGCATACGTTTGAGGTCGCGCCAACGGAGCGACATCTGCCCGCACAGCGGCCACTGGAGCGCACCGATGCCCGCGTACGGCACTCGTGGCAACCCCAAGAAGGCAATGATCCCCTCGTTGTTACGCCCGAGCGAAGCCAGTTTGATGATTTTGATGTCACCATTCCAAGCTTCCCAACCAGCCAGCAAGAGCGGGATCGGCGAGACCTCGCCCAGGTTGGTGATGTCGGCGTCGAGGAAGAAGATGCGAGCATCATCAGGCGTCTGCACTCGAGCCAACTCGAGACAGGCCGCGAACATGGCCGTTCCCTTGCCCTTCAGGCGCGAACGATCGATGCCGTACTCCGTGTCCAAGCGCAGCACGATTTCCGCGCTCAGGATGACATCCTGATGCAACACCGTGACTCCGAACACCGCGGCAATCTCAGCCGTCTTGTCCGTGCTGTGGTTGACCATGATGATGATCTGCTCGGGCGAAAACCCAGCCTGCATCAGGTAACCGATGGTCGAACCGATCGACTCAGCTTCGTTGCGAGCCGGAATGACCACCCGATCAGAGGCCAAAATCTTGACCTCATACTTGCCTGCTTCTGCAAACGTCAGATGCCGAGGCGAAACAAACTGACGACCCTGCTCAATGCTATCCTTCTCCATCTCAACACTCCTCTGCTTGGTAGTTCTCTGCTGTTGCGTAGTCGCCTGCCCTATGCCGACGACCACACCTCAGCCGAGAACTAACCCAACCGCTGCCACAACTCCATGAACAACAACTTCTGCGTCGTGAACAATCCCCTATTCTCCATGATCAACCCCATCAACTCACCAGTTTTTGAGAGGAATATATACGCCACTTTGCCACCGTAAATCAGAATGTAAGTCGGCGTTCCCTCAATAGCCTCTATCCACTTGCGCTCGTCCAAGCCCGACGTCGATCCGTGTCTTCCCAGCGAGATCGTCTTCACGTTGACGCCCGCCGCAATCCGTTCCGCTGTATAATCTGGAAACGACGCGTACAACCCCGCATCTCGCACCGCACTCGAAGAATAAACGTAATATTCTTTCTCTTTCTCCGCCGACATGGTCTCAAGCGTATCCTCCAAAATCGTCCGCACGCCCTCTAGCCCCTCGTACATCCGGGCCGCCGGGTGCTTGTCTCCACTGTCATAGAGCGACTCCAGTTCTGGCACCAAATCATTCAAAGCCGCACTCGCCTTAGCCACGTCCCTTGCCCTCTCTTCCGCCAATTCCTTTAACTTAACTGGCGACGCTGCCACAAAATACTGTCGCGTCTTTTCATTATAATATCGCGCTAAACCACTCGTCTGCAGCGCCTTCAATAAATCAAAGACAGTGCCGCGATTCAACCCCGTCGCCGCCGCCATCTGCCGCACAGAGGACGGCCCTTCCTTCAATAAAGCAATATAAACCCTGGCCTCTTTTTGGCCCAACCCTAGCTCCATTAGGATTGATTCATAGCTTTCCATACGACAACCCTACCGTAAAAAAAGAGGCCTGTCAATAAAGTTATTGACAGGCCTATCTCACAAATTATTGCTCATTTATTAGCCTTTTCTCTCAAAAACCTCTTCTGCCCTCTTAAGCTCTTCCAAAGTATTGACACTACAAGTGATTGCAAACCCGTAAAACCTTAATTTAATAAAACTACCCTCACCCCACTCATAGCGCCGCCAAGGCCAAACTCGAATCAAGCAAAGCTAAATCCTTATCAATCACCTGACCCATCTCACCCTCATTCTCATGCACGGTAATATTGTAAGAATCGAGCCCATGACTCAAATCTTCTAACTGTTTCGGGCTCAAATCCTTATAACGATTAAGCACAGTCAACAAAAAACCGGTCATTTCTGGGTCAATTTCCTGAGCTCGACTCAACGGCAAATAATCCTCCAATCCCTCATCAGCCTTTTCATTTTTTACAATCTTCCCCGCCTTCACCATGTCGGCCAACAATAACTTATAATTATCGACCACCGGCCCCATGGGCAAAGCCGCATACTGGGCCCCCGTCAACGGTTTATCATTCTCAAAAATATAAGTAAACTCCAGAAAAAAAGCCAACTTATTGAGCTTTTTCACGCCCATATTTGGGCTGGAGTTATTCAATATAAAAAGTAAAAGGTTGGAGATATCCATAACTCCATTATAACACGGCCCTAAACGCTCTTCTTTTCAAAAACTTCCTCAGCCCTTTTCAATTCATCGATGGTATTCACACCCATGACATCGAGCGGATCAGCTGGTGCCGTCACAATCGGCCGACCCTCCGCCACCGCCAACGGGATAACATCGGTCAAATAAAACTCTTGACTGGCATTCTCGGTATCAAGCTTAGGCAGCTGCTGCCACAACCAAGCACACGGAAAAGCATACAAAGCCGGGTTCACTTCCCTGATTTCCTTCTCATTATCCGTACAATCTTTAACCTCTCGAATATCCTCAACCTCCCCCTTACTCCCTCGCAAAATGCGACCCCAACTAACAAACGCATCATACGGCGCCTCATAATCAGGCACCGTACTCGTCAACATCGCCACGGAATCTGGCTCCTTATCATGCAGAGTCACAAGCTCTACCAAGGTCGACGCTGGAATAAACGGATGATCGCCATACAAAACTACCACCGAATCCGCCCCATCAATCGCCTCGCGAGCCTGCAACACCGCATGCCCCGTCCCCAACTGCTCGGCCTGCACCGCGTAATCACACACGTCACCGAGTGTCGTCTTAAACAACTCCAAACAATCCGGCGCAACAACGACTATCGGCCTAGCATCGACCCCGCTAGCCACGACACTCGCAATCAAATGCGCAATCATCGGCTTGCCACTAATCGGCATAAGCGGCTTAGGCACATCAACGCCCATTCTCTTCCCCTTCCCCGCCGCCAAAATAACCACTCTCGTCTTTGCCATAATGTCCAAATTGTACAAGATTAACTCATCGATTGCAACACAAAACAGGCCTCTCGGCCTGTTCATGTCTTACAAAAAGATGCTTTGTCCTGGCGACGACCTACTCTCGCCAACTCTGACTACCATCGGCCCTAGCAGGCTTAACGACCGTGTTCGGGATGGGAACGGGTGTGACCCTGCTGGAACTGTCACCAAGACAAAATATCCTTTTGCTTTTATATCGTGTAAACGAATTCAAACTAATGAATCATTGGATGAGAAAATGGCTAAGTTCTATTTTAAACTTGGGCCTTTTTCTTAAACAATAAGTGAATGGAGAGTCATGATCTATTAGTACCGCTCGGCTGCACATCTTACGATGCTTTCACCTGCGGCCTATCAACCAGATCGTCTCTCTGGGATCTATGATGATTAATCTTCAGGTCGACTTCGCGCTTAGATGCTTTCAGCGCTTATCCGAACCAGACTTCGCTACCCAGCTAGTGCCCTTGGCAGGACAACTGGCACACCAGAGGTTCCCTCATCTAGGTCCTCTCGTACTGTAGATGAATTCCCTCAAAAATCGAACGATTACAACGGATAGAGACCGAGCTGTCTCGCGACGCTCTGAACCCAACTAACGCAGC
>CAITFQ010000020.1 GCA_903891735.1 Candidatus Uhrbacteria bacterium
CGACGCTGTCTGACGATTCCCGCCAAAATGTTTATCAAACATAGCCCCAGTATAGCAGAGAATTCGGACGAAAGTTGTTAGTGAGACACTCAGTCTTGTATCAGGTCGTAGTCAGCGAAGACGCGGGTGGTTCTGCCCCGGAGCAAGCCTCGGCCCTGCGTCGAGCCCGCGAGTACGACGAGCTCAGGGGGCTCGTGCGGTTGACGACGGCGCAGCGAGGAGCGGAACTGCCCGAGTCTCGCGCTGACGATAGCTACAACTCAGGATAAACGAGCCACAATCTCAGCTACTTCTGGCAAGGCCCGTTCTGTCGTCGCCTGAATCCCCCAACAGAGTTCTCCTCCAAACATAAATCCGCCATACGCCGCAAACAACTCTGGCGCGTGGTTCGACTCCTGCACAGAAATTCGTCGCTTACCTTCAACTACAATCGTAGCCGGCGGCGCATCGTAATTATCCGCCACCAAAAAGGAAATAGCGGCGCGAAACGGCACATCTTCGCGCTCCGTTCGTACAATCAAAACATCGTTAACCACTTCCCGGAGAGCCCAAGCCTCAGCCGCCACCGCGTCGACGTCCTTATTTTCTTTGCCGAGCTCAACCGTCAGCCCACGGTAATAATCGCGCATTCTCTTAGCTAACTCCTTATCCGGCACCTCAGCCCGCAACACCCACAAAAACCCGCGATCAATAATTCCAACTCCTCGCACCATCTCAGCCTCAAAGCCAAGCTCGGCTAATCGATTGTCATTTATCTCAAACTTCACCAAAAACTGCTCCAGCGAACTCTTCGTTTGCATTCTATCCAGCTCCGCATAACGATGATGATCAATTACCTCAACTTCAAACCCAGCACTTCGCAACGCCTCTTCTTCTTTGACACCCGGAATCTCAACAATCACAATCGTTGTCGCTTCCTGATTAACCTCCCGTACTCTCTCCACCAAATCCTTCTCCAACTCCAACTTCGCCCCATGCGGCTGGGTCGAAACAAGCAATGGAATCCCCGCCGCCTCCGCAATCTTCACAATCTGCAAAGACTCTTCATCATTCTTGGGTGTCAGCAGTACGAGCTTAGAGTAATCCATAACTAGAAACTCACCGTAATATCCTGCTCGGCTACCCTAAACGACGTCGAATGCTCCAACACCGACTGTTCAAACCGCACCGCACTAGCCAACGTATCCGCCGCCAGCGCCGTCTCAAACTCATCGAACATCATTTTCGCTTCACTCGACGTCGACCAAATATGCAACGTAATCCGGTCCGCAATCGTCAGTCCAGCTTCTTTACGCAGCCCATTTACACGACGCGTCACTTCACGCGCCATCCCTTCGCGCACCAACTCTGGCGTCAGCACCAAATCAAGCTCGACACTGAGCTCGCCATCTCGAATACTCGCCGTCTTCACGTTCAACTCATCCGTAATAATCTCAGCATATGCTTCGTCGAGCTTCCCACCCGGCACAGTAATCGTCATTCCACCGAGCACCTGCTTAATCGCCATTCCGGCCGCATCACGAGCTTCCATGGCACGCGAAACGATCGCTCGCACCACCCCCATCTCTGCAATAGTCGCAACCTGGGCCTGCCCTTCCGTAGCTTCAGCGAAGGAGGGCCACATCGCCAAGTGCACGCTCGGCCGAGCCTCGTCGTTCCAATTACCGCCGACGCCCTGATAAAGCACCTCAGCCAAGAACGGCATAAACGGCGCCAACATCTTCGCAAAAGTATCAAGCACCACTCGCATCGTCGCCAACGCTTCTCGCCTATCGTCATTATCAACTTTCATGCGATCACGACTGCGACGGATATACCAAGTCGAAAGATCCGTCACGAAAACCTGTAGCGTCCTGGCCGCATCCGCCAACTCATACGCCTCCATCGCCTTCGTCTCAGTCTCGAGCGTCTCATTCAACCGTGCCAAAATCCAAGCATCGAGGACGTGCTTACCCTTCGGCGCTTGCCCCGCGTCATGCTCGGCGTACAAGCTGTAAAACGCCAGCACGTTCCGCATGATGTTAATAAATTTCTTGCTCACCTCGTCGACTCCCGCCTCCGCAAACCGCAAATGCTCCGCCCGCACTACCGGCGTCGACATCAAATAATAACGGATCGCATCCGCTCCGTACTTCTCAATCACCATCATCGGATCCGGGTAATTCTTAAGACTCTTACTCATTTTCTTACCGTCTTCCGCCAGCACAATCCCGTTCACAATCACATTCTCAAACGCCGGTTTGTCATGCAGAGCCGTCGCCAACACATGTAAACTATAGAACCAACCACGCGTCTGGTCCTGACCCTCAGCAATAAACTGCGCTGGGAATCGTTGCTCAAAATCATCTTGGTGCTCAAACGGATAGTGCAACTGTGCGTATGGCATGCTACCCGACTCGAACCAACAGTCGAGCACCTCAGGAATTCGCGTAAACGTCTTGCCATCTTTCGTAATCGTCATCAGGTCGACGAACTGCTTATGTAGGTTATCGATTTTCTCGCCAGTCAAAGTCTCCAGCTCACTCACTGAACCAATCACCATCACCTCACCATCCTCTGCTCGCCACACTGGCAACGGCGTACCCCAAAAACGGCTTCGGCTAATCGCCCAGTCGCGCGCCCCCTCCAACCACTTACCAAACCTGCCCTCTTTAATGTTGTCCGGCACCCAATTAATATCTTTATTCAAAGCCACCATCTTGTCACGAATATCAGTAACTCTCACAAACCACGAACTGGTCGCGTAATTCAAAAGTGGAGTATCGCAGCGCCAACAATGCGGATAGCTATGCACGAGTTTTTCTTTAGCAAACAATTTCCCCGCATGCGCCAACGCCTTAATAATCTCAATGTCGACACTCATCGTATCGCCCTTGCTCTTAACCAACTTTCCCTCAACCTCATACCCCAGCGCCTGCAATGAGCTCGCCACCTCCGGCACAAACTGACCGTTCATGCCCACATGCATGATCGGCTTAACTCCCAACGCCTCCCCCAACTTCATGTCGTCCTCACCATATCCCGGCGCAATATGCACCGTGCCAGTACCATCAGTATCGGTCACGAAATCTGCCGCCACAACCTTAAAAGCTCCTTCGTGACCCTCGAAGTACGGAAAAATCGGCGTGTAGCTAGCGTCGACCAACTCACTGCCCATCACCTCTTCAATCATCGTGTACTCTTTTCCCTTAAACACCTTATCGACCAACGGTTTGCCCACAATCAACTTCTTGCCCTCGCACTCGACGAGAACATAAGCCATATCTGCCTTCACCGCCAACAACACATTGCCCGGCAACGTCCACGGCGTCGTCGTCCACACCAAAATCGACGCACCCTTGTACTTCCCACCAGTCAACTCAACCGCCACCGTGACAGAAATATCCGTTACATCAACATAACCCTGCGCCACTTCAAAATTACTCAACGCCGTTTCGCAACGCGGACAAATATGCATCGCCTTACGCCCCTCGTAAATCAAACCCTTATCCCACAGGCTTCTAAACACCGCCCACGTACTCTCCATGTAACTCAAATCCATCGTCTTGTAATCATTGTCCATGTCGACCCATCTCCCTAACCGCCTAATCACCGTCTGCCACTCCGCGGCATACGTCATCACCAGCGACTCACACGACTCATTGAACTTGCCGACGCCGTACTCCAAAATATCTTTCTTGCTCTTCAAATCAAATTTCTTCTCGACCAAATTCTCAATCGGCAAACCATGACAATCCCAACCCCAGCGCCGCTCAACTCTAAAACCCCGCATCGTCCAAAAACGCGGCACCACATCCTTCATGGTACTCGCCACAATATGACCATAATGCGGCAAACCGGTCGCAAACGGCGGCCCATCGTAAAAAGTATATTGCTTATCCGCCGGTCTTTCCGCTACCGTTCGCTCAAAAATCCTGTTCTTATCCCAATAATCCAAAACGTCTTTCTCTTGCTCGGAGTGCGATTTATGCATATCAGACATATTGCCCCATTGTGTAGTTTTTTAAGCAAAAAGTAAAGCGCCGCCCCCGGCGACGCCCTAACTCTACTTCTCAGAGATCTGCAGCATAAACTGCCTTAACTTCTCGTAATTGTTAATCGCTAACGTCTCCTCAGCCTTGGCTTTTTCAACCTCTTTAGTTCGCGCAGCAATATCTGCCTCCAATGCAGCTAACGCTACCTTTCGTTCACCGGTGAAAAATTCCATCATCGGCTTCGGTGAATGTTTCAAAGTCTCCAACTTACCCATCACCATCAAACGACCATCCCATTCAGCCTTATATTTAGCCTTAGCCGCCTCGTGCAGCTTTTCCGCTGTATCCCGCCAATTCTTGGCATAATAAGTCGGCTGCAACACCCAAGTCACCTGTTGTAACTCATTTTCCACTTTTTTCAACAACTCAGCCCGCTGCTTCTCCACTTCATTTATTCTATCTTTAAATCCTTTCTGCACCTCACGCTTAGCCTCATAAGCCATTGATGAAATATATAATTTATCATTTTTAGCTCGCTGCAATTCGTGCAATGATTTAACAATCTTATCCGCCATGATGACCTGCTTATCTGGAATCTTCAAATAGCTATAATCCGCACTATAATAATTCGGATTTTTTTCAGCCTCTTCTTTAAGTCTATATTCTACCTGATCACGCAACCGTCCTGCCTGCTGCTCAGCATCTGTGAAAACTTTATTCTGCTCAAAATCTGGCTTAGTTTTCAATTCAAGGGCGATTCTCTGTAATTCATCTCTCACGCGACGTAAATTAATTACCGCCGCTGCATCATACTTACCTCGTGCTACTACTTCTCTATCATCCCCCGCCGCCCAAATCTTAATCTCATGCGCATCTTTTCTACCCGCCTCCACCACATTCTCCATTTCCACCTGTTTCTTCCCAACATCACCTTCGTAATACGCTAGTTGTCCTTCAATCGCATAAGCTCCACTATCTGCTCCCCTGCGCAAAATGTCCGCCACTGATGCTGGCAAATCGCGAGCGACATCCAAAACTCGCTGCGCATCTTTAAATTTTTCTGCCACCGCTTTACTTGCCGCAAACTCCCGTTGCGCCTGCACTCCATCACTCCCCTTGTACATCTTATTCAAATACGCTTTTCGCTTCTGCTCATCCTGACTCATCTCTCCCTCATTCTTACTCATCAACTGCCACATTTCTTCACGAGTCCGATCATCAATTTCATCCTGTACCTTAGTCTCAAACGTTGCCATGATATTAACCACCTCTTTGGCCGACAACCTACCCTGCGCCAACATCGCCTCTCGCACCGCCATCGCTGCCGCACCTGGAGTACTCAAATCAACCTTAAATTCACCTTTATCAGCCAATTCTTGCAACGCCGCCAAATGCGCCTGCTTCTTTTCAGGCGAACCAGCATCTTGGGTAATTTTCTGCATCAACGCTTCTCGTGCCTTGGCATCGGACAGGCCAACTTTAACTACTCGGCTAGCAACCTCCTGCTTAATCGCCTCCTCAATCTTAGCGTCGATACTCTTCTTAATCGCTGGTGCCAATACTTCCGGGTTCTTAATATACTGCTGCAACACCAAATCCGTCATCTTCCCGTCCAACAAAGCTCGATCAATATACTGCCCAAACTCGCGCAACTGCACCGTCGGCCAACCTCCGCCATAAGCCTCACACAACTGCACAAAATCCACCACCTGCTCAGTTTCTCTTGATCTCTTCTGCGCCTCAGTCTCGCTTTCCTTAATCATTCGTTCTTTTGCATCTTTCGGCAAACCCATCTTTTCTTCAACTACCGGTTCTTCCGCTGGCTTATCCGCATAAAATGCCGCTAGCTGCTCCTTACCAAATTCCGCAATCGTCGGATCCTCGCTTTCCACCAACGCTAATAGCTCGGCCTCACGCGCCGCCTGCTCACCAGTCAATTTAACTTTCTCAGCAGTTTTTTCTTCACGCTGACGCCCAACTAACTCCTTATTAGCCGTCACCTTCTTTCTATACTCCGCCCCCATAGCTCGCGTCTTCTGCACCTCCGGCTGCAACGGTCCCTCCACACTCATTTTCGCTCTAGCCATATCACAAAATAAATTCTTTCCCCCATTGTACCACCTTCTGCGGTATACTACTCACATCTATGTCCTTCACCATCTATCTCGGCGCCGACCACGCCGGCTTCAACCTCAAAAATATCTTAGCCGAGCACCTCACTGCTCGCAGTTTCGTCGTCCACGACCTCGGCTCTCACACCCTCGACCCAAACGACGACTACCCACCTATTGCCGCCTTAGTCGCCGAGAGCGTCCTTGAGCACGCAGGCAGCTTCGGCATCTTAGTCTGCGGTAGCGCCGAAGGCGTCATGATCGCCGCCAACAAATTCTCAGGCATCCGCGCCGGCCTCGGCTTCTCTCTCGCCTCAGCTCAAGCGATGAGAACCGATGAAAACGCCAACATTCTCTGCCTCCCCGGCCGCCTGCAACTAGTCGACGACCCCCTCGCCGTCGCCGACACTTTTCTTAGCACCTCGTTCGCCGGCGAACCCCGTCACCTCCGCCGCCTAGCCGAATTGTCTGACATCGAAGAGCAGGTATAATCGTAAATCGTTAGTGAGACGCTCAGCCTTGTGGCGTAGTCGACAGTCAGCGAAGACGAGCGGTAGGCCTGTGACGACGCGACGGGCCGACCCGAGAAAAACTTGCCGGAGCTTACGTAAGAGGATCAGCAACGAGGCAACCTTTAGGTTTTTCTGGGCTGAGGCTCCAAGCTAGGAGCAGACTACCCGAGTCTCGCGCTGACGAGAGCCAAAACTCAACAAATCAAAAAGCGGGGCATGGTAACCCCGCCTATCAAATAATATGATCGAAATTCTTCCTGCAATTCTCGCCCGCGATGCCGCCGATTGTCAGGCGAAACTCTGTCATGCCGGCCTGCACAACGTCGCCAACACTTTTCATATCGACATACTCGACGGCACCATGTTCGACGCCACTTGCTTTGCCGATCCCCACGTCATCGCCAATTGGTCTAATCTCCCAAACATCGAGCTTCACCTCATGATTCACAACCCCCTCCCCGTCATCGAACTCTGGCATAGCCTCATCCCCTCCCTCAAACGCGTCATCATTCACGCCGAGTTAGCCCGTCCCCTCGGCGCCATCCTCGAACGCGCCAAATCTCTTAACCTAGAAGTCGGCTTAGCCCTCAACCCTGAAACTTCCCTCGACCGCATCGAACATCATCTCCATCACCTCGACTGCGTCCAAATCATGGGCGTTCACCCTGGCGTCTCAGGTCGCACTTTCCTCGGCGAAGAAGTTTTAGCTAAAATCCGCCGCTGTCACGGGCTTCATCAAAACCTCATAATCCAGGTCGACGGTGGTGTCTCGCAGAAAACTGCCAAAACCCTCGTCGACGCTGGCGCAAGTCGCCTTATTGCTGGTTCTGCGCTCTGGTCAGCCATAAATCCAGTCGACGCTTATACACAACTGAAAGCCCTATAAATTAAGCTCTTTTCTTGCTACAATGACTTCATGTCCGGGCTTACTCGCCATTTTTCGTTTTCAATTTTACTAGGCCTCAGCCTATCTCTTTTACTTCCCCAAAGCTCAGCTTTGGGCGCAAACCCAACAACCGAGCTAAGCTCGGGTCCAGTCTCAGGAGATTTAATCCGTGGCACCACCTATCCTTCAGTCTACTATCTTGGCGCCGACGGTCTGCGCTACGTCTTCCCCAACGCCAAAACCTACTTCACTTGGTACAGCGATTTTTCCACCGTCAAACAAATCAGCGACGACGCTTTAGGTCAAATTCAAATCGGCGGTAACGTCACCTACAAGCCCGGCGTCAAGATGGTCAAAATCAACACGGACCCCAAAACCTACGCCGTCGCCGAGGGCGGCCTCCTCCATTGGATCGAAAGCGAAACTCTTGCTGGCACCATTTACGGCGGCGATTGGTCCACCAAAATCGACGACATCCCTGATGCCTTCTTCACCAACTATCAAGTCGGCGCTTCGCTCAATGATGCCAAGGGCTACCAACTAGATATCGTCAAAACTGGCACCGTCGACGTCAACGACGACAAAAATCTCTCACCTCCAGCTATCTTTACCCTCACGAGCAGCGGCTACTCCCCTATCAGCTTCAATATTCCCCTTGGTAAAAGTGTTCGTTTCGTCAATCACGACACTATCCAACACACTGCCACCGCCGACGACCTCAGTTGGGGCAGCGGCACGCTTGCGCCGAACGCCGAATTCGTTCATACTTTCACTACCGAGGGTACCTACACCTTCTTTGATAGTTACAATTCTCGCCACACTGGTACCGTCTACGTTACACCCAGCGATTAAATTATTTTCTTAATTAATTCGTCTTTATGCAAGCCTCATCACTTCGCTCCATTGCTGCCGGCACCATCGCCGTCGCCGCCATCGTCGGCTTCAGCGTCTTTGCTGCTCTCACTCACAAAGTTTCAGCCGCCACCACTGTCATTTCCGGCGACCTCATCCGCGGCGAATCCTTTTCCGCCGTTTATTACATGGGCGCCGACGGCTACCGCTACGTTTTCCCGAACGAAAAAACCTACTACACCTGGTACAGCAACTTTGACAGCGTCAAATTCATCTCCGACGCTGATCTCGGCAACATCCAAATCGGCGGCAACGTCACCTACAAGCCAGGCGTCAAAATGATCAAAATCAACACGGATCCTAAGGTCTACGCCGTCGCCGCTGGCGGTTCCCTCCTGGCCATCGATAGCGAATCCACCGCCGCCGCTCTTTACGGCAGCACCTGGAACAAGCAAATTGACGACGTCCCAGATGGTTTCTTCAGCAACTACACCATTTCCGGCAACAACGTCAGCACCACTGAATACTCCCCAGCCACCATCACCGCTGGCGCCACTACCATCAACAACGACAAAAGTCTCGCCGCGCCTAAAGAAGTAAGTGTCTCCAGCACTGGTTTCAGCCCACTTAGCGCCACTATTAACGCCGGCACCACTGTTCGCTTCACCAACTCCGACACCGCTACGCACACCGCCACTGGCGACGATGGCGTCTGGGGCACTGGCACCATGCTTGCTGGCGGCAACTTCGTCGTCCGTTTCAAGAAAGCTGGCACCTACACCTACTACGATGGCTACAACCACTCTCTCTCTGGTGTAATTTACGTCCAATAAACTATGCGCAATCATCTTATCCTCGCCGCTCTAGTCACTTCCTTCATCCTCCCCGCTTTCTCAGTTCAGGCCGCCACAACTAGCACCATTCTTGTCTCTGGCGACTTAGTCCGTGGCGAATCTTTCTCCGCTGTTTACTACTTGGGCGCCGACGGCTTCCGCTACGTCTTCCCTAACGAAAAAACTTACTACACTTGGTACTCAGATTTCTCAACCGTCAAACAAATCAGCGACGATCAGCTTGGCACCATTCAAATTGGTGGCAACGTCACCTACAAGCCCAACAGCAAGATGGTCAAGATCAACACGGATCCAAAAACTTACGCCGTCGACACTGACGGTCGCTTGCTCTGGGTCACCAGCGAAACCGTCGCCGAAGCTATGGGTGGTAGCGACTGGAACACCAAAGTCGACGATATCCCAGATGGTTTCTTCAGCAACTACACCTCCATGGGCGACACCTTGGAAAGCTCATCTGACGTCAGCAGCTACAAACTCCGCTTAGCTTCAGGTCTCGACGCCAACATCAACGACGACAAAGATCTGACCGATCCCACAGTAGTCGACATTGGCGCCAGCAGCGGCAGCGGCTTCACCCCCAACTCTATCACCGTTCACGCCGGCCGCACCGTTCAATTCGTCAATGACTCGACTGAAAAGCATTCAGCTACCGGCGACGACGGCATCTGGGGCACCGGCACCATTGAACCCAGCGCCAACTTCACTATTCGTTTCACCACCGCTGGCACTTACACTTATCACTGCAGTTACCACACCGGCATGACCGGCACGATCATCGTCGAATAATCGTTACCAAAAAAATAATCGGTCGAGCCTCATGCTCGGCCGGTTATTTTTATGTTATACTTACATCGCAAGAGATAGTAGATTGTAGAAAGTAGTCAGTAGATAAAGTCGTTGGTGAGACACTCAGCCTTGTAGAGTGGAAAGTCAGCGAAGACGAGCGGTGCGTCCCACGACGAGTCGAAAGGCCGACCCGAGAAAAGTTGCCTGAGATTACGTCGGAGGATCAGCAACGAGGCAGTAATGTCTACTTTTCTGGGCTGAGGCCTTGAGCGAGGAGTGGGACCACCCGAGTCTCGCGCTGACGAGATACTCGTACAAGCGGGGCATGCGACAGTCCCGTTGCCCTAGCCGGGAGTAACCCCGCCTATGAATAAACGATTATGCCACCAATCCGGCGCGAAGTACCAAGTTTAACCGAAGCTCAGCTCCTCAAGCTTGAAGAGCGCGCTAATTTTATTCGTGAAGACATTTTAACCATGTTAACCGAAGCTGGCAGCGGCCACAGCGCCGGGCCCTTAGGTTTAGCCGACATTTTCACCGCTTTATATTTTCACATCCTCCATCACGACCCCAAGCGCCCCAACTGGGACTTGCGCGATCGCCTCTTCCTAAGCAACGGCCATGTCGTCCCCGTCCGCTACGTGACCATGGCTCACGCCGGCTACTTCCCCAAAGCCGAACTGGCAACCCTCCGCCAATTCGGTTCGCGCTTGCAAGGTCACCCTGAACCTCGCCTCATGCCCGGCCTCGAGAACACTTCGGGCCCACTTGGCGACGGTTCCTCCCAAGCTTGCGGCACGGCTTATGCCGGCAAAATGGACGGCGCCGCCTGGCACGTTTTCTGCGTTATGAGCGACGGCGAACTTGAATGCGGCATCACCTGGGAAGCTGCCTTATTTGCTGCCAGGAACCAACTCCACAACCTCACCTGGATCATCGACCGCAACAACATCCAGATTGACGGCTACACGGAGGACATCATGCCGCTCGAGCCATTACACGACAAATTCGCCGCTTTCGGCTGGAACGTCATCGAAGTCGACGGCCACAACATTCGGGACTTCGTCGACGCCTGCGACCGCGCCAAAGCCACCTGGGAAGCACCGACCGTCATCATCGCCCACACCATTCCGGGTAAAGGCGTCAGTTTCATGGAAGCCAACCCCGCTTGGCACGGCAAAACCCCCAAAGACAAAACCGAACTCAACGCCGCCCTGCGCGAACTCCGCACCTTAGGCGGCAAAATCGCTTCGGAGTTAGATTAGAGCCTCAACTTCCTTATGTCCATCAACGCCCTCATGCGGCTCTCGCGTAAACTCTACGCCTCAGACATTCCTCAAAAGCCCACCCGCCACGGGTTCGGTGAAGGCTTAGTTTTAGCCGGCCAGGCCGACCCCCAAATCGTCGC
The DNA here is from genome assembly GCA_903891735.1 of Candidatus Uhrbacteria bacterium. Classification (GTDB taxonomy): domain Bacteria; phylum Patescibacteriota; class Patescibacteriia; order UBA9934; family UBA9934; genus UBA11707. The sequence goes on from CAITFQ010000020.1 coordinate 11,384, forward strand.
CCTCTGCGCCGATCTCACCGAATCCACCCGCGTCCTCGACTTTAAAACTGTTTTTCCTGAACGCTTCATCCAAATCGGCGTCAGCGAGCAATCCTTAGCCGCCATCGCCGCTGGCCTGGCCTTAGCCGGCAAAGTCCCCTTCATCGCCAGCTACGCCTGTTTCTCCCCTGGTCGTAACTGGGAACAAATCCGCACCACCATCGCCCTGCCCAACGTCAACGTCAAAATTATGGGCGCTCACGCCGGCGTGTCCGTCGGCCCCGACGGCGCCACTCACCAAATGACGGAAGACTTGGCCCTCATGCGCGTGCTGCCCAACATGACAGTCCTCGCCCCCTGCGACGCTATCGAAACCCGCAAAGCCATCCTCGCCGCTGCCAAACATGACGGCCCCGTTTACGTCCGCTTTGCCAGGAGCGAGAGCCCCGTCTTCACCACCGACGCCACGCCTTTCAAAATCGGCGCCGCCCAAGTCTTCCGCAAAGGAGTCGATGTCGCCATCATCGCCTGCGGTATCCTGGTCCACGAAGCCCTGCTCGCCGCCAAAGCCCTAGAAAAATTAGGCATCGATGCCCGCGTCATTAACTGCCCCAGCATCAAGCCCCTCGACGAAGCGACTATTCTTAAAGCCGCTAAAGATTGCGGCGCCGTCGTCACCGTCGAAGAAGCCCAAGCCGCCGGTGGCCTTGGCAGCGCCATCTGCGAATTACTCTCCTCGGAATTCCCCGTACCCGTCGAGCGCCTCGGCCTCCAAGACACCTTCGGCCAATCCGGCACCCCCCGCGAACTCCTCGAGCACTACCACCTCACCACCCCCTGGATCGTCAAAGCCGTCCAAAAAGTCATCAAGCGCAAACATAGTAAATAACTATGACCACTAGGCCAGAACAAGGCCACGACTACTCGGATCATCATGAAGCTCACGAATCCGCAGCTCATACGGCTCTTTTTACTTTACTCGCCTCAGCCGAGCAAACTCCCCAAACACCCCAAGCTCGTGCTGAATTACTTCATCAACTCCAAACCTTTGCTAATGAACAACTTAGTTGGTCACCCAACATTTTCAATGAACTCTCGCTCAACGAACAGCTCGATATCGCCACTCGCTTCTCCCGCATTCCCGAAGCTCAAGGCACCGTTTGTCAATCATTTGTCGGCGAACTCACCTATAATCTTCAAGGTCTAGAAATGTCGAGCGACGACGGTAGCGCCGACTACTTAACTAAATACATCGACAATCTTCCCATCGAACATCAACTGGATACCCTATCTTATTTAAGCACCATCGGTGCTAACGCCGCCGCTCAAGGCTGGGCCGATCACTTAGGCGATAGCCTTAATCAAGTCGCTGATAATGTCGCCAATAACCCCTACGCCAATCCTTTTCTGCGTTACGCCGCCGAAGCCACCTCCACCCGCCTCCAGCAAAAACAAGCTGATCCAGGTGGCATTCTAATCCACCAAGGCGATCGTTCAGTTGGTCGCACCACCACCCAATCCTCCACTGAAGTAATGGACAGCAGTCAAAAACTCCGCCGACTCCTCAAGCCAGATCATAACTCCTCAACCGTCGATACCCTTAACCGCATCTCGCGTGACGTCGTCGCCAGCTTCGACCAATCTCACATCCCTCAAGCCTTCACCAAATTCTCCAAAGAAGCCGAACATTCTCACGACGTCGACCCCAATGCCCCAGATCCTGAATACGTCGAACACCTCGCCTATCTCTTGAACCAAGAACCAACTCCCCACACTATCAAACAAGCCCTCGACTTCACCCAAGCCTATCTTCTCCCAGAATCTACCGAACTCACCCCTGCCGACCAGCTCCACGCCGTCTCCCCCAATATCAGTCGTGAAAACTGGCAAAACTATCTCGCAACTAAAGAATCCCTCCAGAAACTCCGTACTCTCGGCTATCAATACCAACAAGAACAACAAGCCAATGCTGAACAAAAAAACGAACTCGAGTCACAGAACTTTGTCGTTACCGCCCGCCAACTCGTTACAACGCTTGACCAACATCGCTATCAAAACATCATCGCTGAACTAGCTAATCCAAGCGCCGAACGCCAATATAAAGCTGCCGAGGAACTTGCTCTAATCGGCCGCTACGACAGTCATGCCCCAGCCGCTTGCCACGAATTAAGCAAACTCAGCGACCGCGTTCGCCGCCAACATACTAAAAACTTCGACCTCGCTCAGAAAAAAATCGAACTGCACTTCAATACCCTCAATCAACAAGCTCACGACTTGTTTATTAGCCTAAAACAACAGGAACGATCCATCCTGACTCCGGAAACCGCCGAACACCTCACCACGTTCAACGCCAAGCTCTCCGCCGAATCAACCGCCGTCCTCTCCCACTTCACTTCCCTCGACACCATTTTAGCCGACGCTGGCACCGACTCCCAACCAGGCACCGTCCGCCTCCTCGAAGAACTTAATCGCCCCGAAATGCGCGCCAGAATTGAAACTGACATGGGCATCGACCTCACCGATCTCACCTTACGCGAACAAGTTCAATTACTCACTTTCCTTACTCATACTTCACAAGCAGACATCGACCGCACTTTTAGCGCCATCAAAACCTACAGCGTCTCCTGCGCCCGCTCCTTCCTCTCCGCCGAAGCCGGTGATTCTTTCCGTTCTCACGTCTTAGCTATTAGCGAGCAAGTCGATCCCAAAACTGCTAAAGAAATCTTCACCCACTTTGCTGGCTTAGCCGACCTCGCCCAAACCACTGCCCATAACCTCGCCCAAGAATTCTTCGTTCCCGGACGTGAACGCCCTTTTGACGTCGACGCTATCCAAGCTCAACTCCTCGCCCGCGCCCGCGAACTCCTCCAAACCGCTGCTGAACAACCAACTAACAGTCAAAAAATTGTGGCTCAACTCGCCCGCACCAGTCCCGACATCGCCCTACTAGCCACTCTTTACAAATCCATTTTACGAGATGATCCTGATTTTTCCCTAGAGAATATTAAAAATATTGAAACTAATAATATTCCGGCAACTGCTTTAAGTGACAACGACAGAGCAGTCATGGCCGCAATTTCTGCTAAAAGCTGGTCACATTTATCTCGTTCCAGCCAAGACTACATGGCTCACGACTTTAACGCTAAATTAAACTCACCAAACGCCACGACCAAATTCATGCTCGTTCGTAATAACCAGGAAATCTTAGGCTTTATTTGCTCAACACCAGATTCAACTCACGGTCCGGAAGCCCACAACCTAGAATCGTTTAACATCGATAACCCCATTAAAGGTGCCGCCATCGGCGATTTCTTATTCACTAAAGCTTTAAATCAACTCAAAGAATTAGGGCCGGTTCACCTCTCCGCCGATCTTGCGGACAAAATTACCCAACAGTACGTCGACAAATATGGCGGCAGCATTGAACGGGCAGAAGTTTTTACCGACCAAGAAGGCGTCACTAAAGTTTGGGTGCACATCATCTGGAACGATCGTCTGCCAAGCTCAACGGCTGACATGGTATCCCCTGTCACTACTATCGATCTCTCCCAACCATTACAAACTGCTGAGCAAATTAATGCCATGAGTAAAAAACATTTGGTAGCCACTAGCTTCTCTGCTGACCCCAATCATCCATCGCAGCGTATTCTTACTTGGATTGCGGAACCGGTGGCAACATCACCTCATTCGCTAACTGCCAGTGATACTCAAACATCTGCCGATGAAAAGCAGCGATTCGCTTATCGTGAATAATCACTGATAATATTTTCTTGTTATCAATCGATAAAAACAACACATTGTCACCGTATATCTGCACAGATATTCCAAACTTGTCTGGAAAGTTGCTAATAAAGGCTGTAGTTGTAAACGGTACTGGCAACTGACCAATATATTTATGACTAGCTTCGTTATCTGAAACAATGATGCGTTTACTTACTTGTTGCTTGATCCGTGTATGTACATAACGAGTATCCGCTTCGGCTACTGCATCAGTTATGACATTAGTATCAATATAAGCTAAAATTTCTTCTTTACTAAGTAGAGTCTCAGCTAAAGACTCCTCAAAGCCTGACAATCCCTCAAAAATCCGCACCGTCGGCTTCCCCGTCGTCAAATTAAACGTCGACAACAGCTTCGGCAGTTCCCCTTGGAATTCCTGCGCCAACCGGTCAGTTTGCCGCTTTTGGTCGTCGACCAGGCCAGACAGCTTAGAAGGCTCCGCCGCCTCATAGATCTGCTGCTTCCCTTCAGTCACCGTCGCTAATCCCCTGGCCACCAGTCCAGTCAGCACATTATAGAGGTTTCCGCGCCCTAAACCGCTATCTGTCAGTAAATCCCGGGCTTTGGTCCGGCCTTTGGTCAAAAGCAGCTCGTAAATATGCGCCTCGTTGGCGTTCAAGCCTAGTTTAAGGAGTATTTCTTGGTACATATAGCCGCTCTTTAATAGGCGGGGTCACCGTGCCCCGCCCTCAATTAAACTCCATCTGGCTCCATTATTTCACCCTTCTGCCAGAATGTAAATGACAGGATGTGGATAATTACTAGGCTAATCTTAGCCAAAATCCAGCTTTAGTGCCACACAGCAGTTGACAGAAGCTGTAGAAAATGGTATGATGTGTTTACAAGCTGATGAGTCGAGAAGCTCAGCCAGCGAGTACCTTACAACTTAAGAGAGAGTACGGGTGCCGGTAAAAACGGGGCACACTAGACAAGCCTAGTCACTACAGTAGTGGCAGTACGGCTTGCCAAGGCAGGATTCAATCTCTCTCAACTAGATAGACTGAATCCTGCCTTTTCTGTTCTCGCCTCACGGCTTGAGAACGCAAGGCTACGTCTCACCTCGGTTACTTGAGCAAAAGCTGGTCCCTCGCGACCAATCCCCCAACGTGGGTGAGAGAGACTTTTCCTCGAATCAACCGATGTTCTCTCGATCAGCTCTCAGCTGGTCACGTCGGAACCTAGTCAGTGGCAACTGAGTACGCTCGGCCATCACCCTAGACTTCCCCCGCTTACAACAGAGAAACTAAGCGTGGTAATGAGTGCGCGGGAGTTCAAAACAGTTTTGAACCTCCTGCAGTCCTTACCAAAATCTGGACGACCCCCGACCCTTCACAACTGAATATCACTTATCCTCTTAGAAGAGGATCGAAGTATCTGCGCCCTTCCGGCGACGGTCACTCGACGACTGACGACGCCCTGCGCCGATTCAGTCATCATCGATACCGTCCAGTAGGAACTCGTGGAAATTATACTTCATTGTTACGAACAACGTAACTTCGTGTCCCGTCTTCCCTCGTGTTGACGGGACGCTCTCAAACTTCATCACTCACTGGTGACGTTCGAGAGCGGCTCTATCCTGAGTTTGCTTGTAACCAACCTGATCTCCCAATTGTTACGTCGCCAGCCACTACTTCGGCAGCTCGACCACAGCAGGAGATCACCACCGGGCCATATTAAGCCCATTGGAGTCAACTATCGGTAAGGTTCACGCGCCGCTTGCTGGCGCTAAACAAATGGCAAGTCGTCAACTATCCAGCCTACACCCCCGAGCTGGACGGGGCAGCACGGAGTCACTGGCTGACTCTGCGACGTCGAGGCGCCAACCTCACACTCTTCCCGGGAAACCTCTGGTGTGCACCACCACGTTTCCCGCTCCCTCCGAACTCTTGTCGCCACCGACGAGGCTTCAGAGGGACCATTCAGGAACCACCCTTACCATGGGGCTTTACTTCCCAAGGAGGTAACAAGGCGTCCTTTGGACCCAGTACGAAGGAGAGGGCCGTCCCCGCGGTCCTTACTGAAAACAAACGGCGCCTTGGTGCGTCGTGACGGTCCCACCGTCGAAGGGCAGCAAACCCAACACCAAACCGTCCCGCAACCTTCTGGCACACAGCTGGTTGCGGGGACTCTCCAAACCCATGATTCAGAATCGTGGCTTTCGAGAGCGACTCGCTATTAAGTCCTTGTAAGACACTCAGCCGGTAATCCTTCCGGCCCAGTGACACCACATCGACCCACCGCACTCGTCTCATTCGGAGTCTTCAAATGACCACCTACTTCGGCTTCGGCCTTGCTGACAACATGTTCCCCCAGTCCTGCAACCTCAACCGCCGGGAATTGACCCCGGCTGAAGCCAAGCGCCTCATCGAGGGCGACATCGCCCTCTGTTTGAACCCCAGCCACACCGCCACCATCGCGGCCATGAACGGCCGTTACGGAATCTTCTGCGAGATCCCCCAGAAGGCCGCAACCATCAACCTCCAGCCGGGCGACGCCCTACTGGTCATGGGAGTCGTCGGCCTGCCCCGCCTCGAGGGGAGGCACGAGTACACGCAGCAAGAGATCGATGCAGCCAAGTTCCGCTTCGGCCTCTGGACGGTCAGCGCGAGCTGATCGTCACCCACTGATAGACTGGGTTCAACGTCTACTGCACAAGCAGGCTCTCGCCGTGATTGCACATCACGTCGAGGGCCGACTTTCACAGCTCATGAGCCTCAGCTCGTGCTATGTGAAAGCGCTCTCGGCAATTTCTGCCGCGACGTGACTACAACTCATGCCGCAAGGCAGGAGGTGAATCATGTATATGGTTCTCAAAGCGCAGGGGGCTCACTCCTATTCGGGAAATTTCGATTTCCCGAGCCCGGATTACTTTGTCATGGGCCCGGGCGTCACTGCCCAGGCCCATGACCCCGGAGTCGCCAACTATGGCGGCGATGCCGGGGTCGTGAAGCTCGAGTGGGTTTCGACCCACTCCAGCCAACCTGAGGCCGACGCCGAAGCGCGTCGCCTCAACGGCCAGTAGACCCGTAGTCTACCGCACTCAAGCCCCACCAATTCGACGCACATCGCGTTGGTGGGATCCTTGATCGACCACTTAAACCTCTTGATTGAGCAGTTTGAGTCGTCAATCGAGGAGCCTCTGCTTCTCACGTTACTCAAAAAATTCTCTTGGTACAGTCGATTGATGCATCAACTTCATAAATGTACCAATTGATAAAGGCTTATTTCCAGCATGGACTGGTACAGCCAACGTAATCCCCTTATCAGCATTTACAAAAATATGATGACTGCCATTTTGTCTTGAGAGCACAAACCCATTACCTAACAAAATCTTAATGAACTTCTTAACTGGTAACGGTCGCATAGCGAATTCGACCCACTGGCACAGATGTTCTAACAACATCAATTAACGGCAAACTAGATGGTCTTGGCAAGCGCTTCTTTTGCGCCACCATTTCCTCAACCCACAAAGACAACAATTCTTCAGCCATTAACTTGGCGTGTTCAAAATCATCACCAAAAGTACACAAATCTGGAAAATCTGGAAACCTCACTTCATACCCTCCTTCAATGTTTGGTTCGAAAATAGCATTATACTGCAAAACATTGGCTACTTTTTTACTTGTCATCTTCATACCCCCACAGCATATCACAACCCACTAAAACCTCAATAACATTCGTTATTTCCTCTATCGACCGTTTGAGCCAACACTCGAACCGTCAATCGAGGAGCCTGACCAAGTTCAACCAAGCGGATCCCCCGCCCGGCAACTTACGTCACGTTACTCGTCTTTGCCGCAAGGCAGGTGGAGGCGGCCTGTCTGGCCGCCTTCAAGTTCGGGGAAACCGACCAGACATTCGGGGCGACTGAAAACCCCAACGCCTGGTCAATGCACGACGAGGTCAACCTCAGCCGAGGTTGACCTCACGGCGGCGCCTTGGTGCGTCGTGACGGTCCCACCGTCGAAGGGCAGCAAACCCAACACCAAACCGTCCCGCAACCACTAGCACTAGCTGGTTGCGGGGACTCTCAAAGTTTATGAGCTTCCCCTCGCCAACTTCGAGAGTCGTCCGTCGCATCCTGCGTCGACACTCATCCCACCGGGCAATCTTGCCCACACCTGCTCGACCAACGAGCTAGGAGACATCATGTCAAACCCCATCCCCGGTTCTTTCTCCGCCGCAATCGCGGCGGACTTCGCGGCCATCCAGGCCGCTAGCGTCCTCCCCACCACCGCCGCCCTCCCCGGGGACGCAGTGGTCTCCGCCAAGGCGGAGAGGAAATTTTGGACTGGCCAACCCTGGCCGGAAGATATCCTCCGATGGGAAATTGAGTTCGCGGACCAGAAATTTGAGGTCGCGAGCGCGACCTCGCCCACCACAGTGGAAGTCAAGTGGTTTTGGTCAATATCGAAAACGGCGGCCGTCGCCCAGCCTCACGTTAAGAGCGCAATGCAAACGATCGGTGGGGGCAGGCAGAGCCTCGAAAAGGCCTTCGGCCTCCTCCCCGTCTCCGTTCCCCTCCGTGAGGAGGTCATCCGCTTCCTCCCGGAAGCGGATGAGGTCGTCGCCCTCGATGGCGACAGCCAAAACGCCGGCGTAGCCCACGCCATAGGCTACAAGTCCGAGGTGCGCGCCTGGCGCCGCGCCCTCGCTGCCCGCCTCCTCGCCAGCACCGAGGACTAGCCACCCTCCCCCTCCGCCAGCTCGGGGTCATGAGCAGCACCGTCCCGCAACCACTAGCACTAGTTGGTTGCGGGGACTCTCAAAGTTTACGAGCTTCCTCTCGCCAGCTTCGAGAGTCGTCCGTCGCATTCCGCGTCGACACTCACCACGCTTTCCAGGAGCGCCACCATGCGCGAACATCTCTGGGGTAACCGCAAGGGCCCCGCCATGGTCGGCCGTGACCAACTCACGGCCCTCGTCCTCCAGCTCCGGCTGGACGGCCGGCTGGCTGCAGAACATTGGGGTAGCAGCCATCGCAAGAGTGCTGCGGCGAACATCGAAAAAGCGCGCTACGAATGGCGCATCTCTCAGTCTCCTCGCGGGGATTGGCTGATCAAGGCATGCGTCATGGCCGAGATCTTGAGCGACACCCCCGTGCGCTGGACATCAGCCACCAATGGTGGAGCGTGGAAACACGCCGCCGCTGGCTGGTGGCGGAGCAAAACTGAAGCGGAGGCTGCCCTCGAGGCTGCTATCCGCGAAGTTTACTCCGACGAGTTCGCCGCCCTCGCCGCCGCCGAAGCCATCCGTCAGGCCGGCCTCGACGCCCTCGCTTTGTACAACGACCGTCTCCAGGCTATCAAAGCTCGGGCGGAAGTTGTCGGCTGGTCTTCGTGGTTCTTCGACGCCTGGGGCTGGTCCTCAGGAGGCGGTCGGAAGCCCTACACCGAGGAAGCCATCACGGCTTTCGAGGCAGAGGTGCTGGCCGTCGAGCAGCGTCGGCAAGAGCAGGTCGTCTTTTTGACCGGTGTCCCCCCACTATTTGCCCGTTTGGTCACCCTCGACGTCAAAACCGAGCTCGACTACAGCGGTAACGTCCGCCTGATCGAAGGCGACCACTGGGTCACGCCCTTCCCTATGACCGTCGCTGGTCTGGCCGAGCTCGAGGCCTACGTGGCAGACCAAGAACGACGCCACACCGTGCCGGTTGTCGCCAAAAGCCTCAACCTCACGGGCCTCTTCGGTGGCGCAGCAGTGGTCAAGAAGAAGTAACCGACGGTCGAGCCTCGCTCCCGTCCTTGTCCCGCACCTCTCAGGTCAACTCCTGAACCAGGTGCGGGGACTCTCCAAGTTCATCATCGTTGATGATCAGCTTCGAGAGTCTTAAGCCTCAAAACTTAATCCTCCTGTAATCAGCCCCGTCAGGCAGTTGACTCTCTCCTCTGCCTACTAAGCTCATCACAGTAAACAAACCCGACTGTTCTCGCAGTCGGGTTTGTTATTTTTGCTAATGTTTGCTACCATTCCTCGCAATATGGAGCCTACCCGCTTAAACAAATATCTCGTTGAACAAGGCGTGTGTTCACGTCGTGCTGCGGATCGCGCCATTACTGAAGGTCGCGTCCTGGTCGACGGCCGGCAACCCGAGCTCGGCGTCAAAGTCACGGGCGAGGAAGCTATCACCTTTGATGGCGTTATTGTCGGCCAAAACAAGAGCAAACGTATCTATTTAGCCTACCACAAACCAGTCGGCATCATCTGCACCAGCGACCCTCTTTCCAAAGACAACATCATTGAGACCATAAATTATCCGGAACGTATTTTCCACATTGGTCGCCTCGACGTCGCCTCCTCGGGCCTCATCCTCCTCACCAACGACGGCGGCATCGTCAACAAAATCCTGCGCGCTGAAGGCAAAAACCAAAAAGAATATATCGTCAAAATCCAAGAACCCGTCACCGACGACTTCATCACCGCCCTCCGCGATGGCGTCCTTATTGACGGCTACAAAACCCTCCCATGCAAAGCTGTCAAAATGGGCCCGGTTATGTTCGCCATTACCCTGGTCGAAGGCCGCAATCGCCAGATCCGCAAAATGTGTGAAGCTCTCCACCGCACGGTAATCTCGTTAAAACGCATCCGCGTCATGAACATCAAGCTCGACGACATCCCGCCAGGCAAATGGCGTTTGCTCACTCCCGAAGAAGAAACGACGCTGTTGACGACGCTCAACCACACTCCCTCATGATCTTTTTCTACCTCATCGTCTTAGCTATCGTCATCAGCGCCGCATACGCCGGCTATTCTGCCGCTCCCTGGGTGCCAACCAAACCCGCCCAGCGCCAACTCGTCCTCGATCACCTCACAATTTCATCGAATTCTCGCGTTATCGACCTCGGCTGCGGCGACGGCTCCTGGCTCTTCACCTTCGCTGCCAAATACCCACAAATCGAAGCCATCGGCTACGACATCTCTTTGCTTCCCCTCATTATCGGCCAGCTCCGTAAATCGTTTTCACCCAAACTCTACGCCCGCGTCCACCTCCGCCTTGGCAACCTCTGGCAAGTCGACATCACTCAGACTGACGTCGTCTTTATTTTTCTGATGAAAAAAGCCTACCCTCGCCTCGTCACCAAACTCGCCACCCTCAAGCCCTCTACCCTCGTCGCCGTCGAAGCCTGGCCCCTCCCTCACATCAAACCACACCAAACCATCACCGGGCCCAACCTGCTACCTGTGTACATCTACCAAGGAAACCAGTTCCATTCACTCTAAAAGTGATAGAATGGTGTCATATGATCGATCTTCTGACGATTGGCGACATCAAGCTCGACACTTTCATTACTTTGCCCCACGCCAGTGTGGAGTGCACACTCGAGCAACAAGGTTGTAAGTTGTGCTTGGACTACGGCGCCAAAATCGAGGTCACTTCTTCTCTCTCGCAAATCGCCGGCAGCGCCCCCAACGTCGCCATCGGTGTGGCCAAAGCCAAAAAGAAAACCTCTATTCTCTCGGTCATGGGTCACGACGTCACCCATCAAGTCGCTTTGCATTTCCTCAAGCTCCATAAAGTCGACACCAGCCTCATCACTACTCTCCCCGGCAAGCAATCCAGCTTTTCCGCCGTCTTAAATTTTCAAGGCGAAAGCACCCAACTCGTCGTTCACAGCGCCGTCGACGTCAAACTCCCGGCCAAACTGCCAGCCACCAAGTGGATCCACCTCGGCGAGCTTGGTCGTGGTTACGACAAACTCTTCCGTGAGCTTCTCGCCTTAAGCAAAACCAAAAATATCCGCCTCAGCTTCAATCCTGGCCAACTGCAAATCGAAGAGCGTAAAAAAGTCTTGCTCGACCTCATTAATGCCAGCGAAATCCTCTTCGTCAACCTCGCCGAGGCCCGCCTTCTTGTCGACCCAACGGCCAGCTCAGCTGGTCTCCCCGCCGGCGATCTCAAATCTGTCATGACTAAACTCTACATGATGGGCGCCGACGACGTCGTCATCACCGACGGTCTCAACGGCGCCTACGCCAACGACGGCAAAACCATTATCCATGCACCCCTTTTCCCCGGCAAACGGGTCGAAGCCACCGGCGCCGGCGACGCTTTCGTTAGCGGTTATTTAAGCGCCTTATTGCTCGGTCACACTATCCACACCGCCTTGGCCTGGGGTTCAGTCAATGCCGCCAGCGTGGTCGGCCACATCGGTCCCACTGCAGGGCTCTTGACCCCGGAGGAGATTACCCGCAAACTTAGTCTGAAACCAAGCTATCGCGTCCGCTCAATCAGCTCGTAAATAAGACTTTTGTGAGACGCTCAGGCTGGGAAGGAGTGAACAGCTGTCGGGTAGCTCCTGTGCCAAGCGAAAGTCGGCCCTGCGTCGAGCCCGCGAGTACGACGAGCTCAGGGGGCTCGTGCGGTTGACGAC
>CAITFQ010000021.1 GCA_903891735.1 Candidatus Uhrbacteria bacterium
TGACATTAGCATGCTCACCGGAACGCTGCCGATATTTCTTATGCAACAAGTAACGCGTCAAAAACAAAACCGTAAAGAATCCGCCCACCACAATCGCCACCAATACTAACCGCACCAGCAAATTCGAACCATCCTCAGCCACATACGGCATTGGCGTAATCTCTCCTGCAATCAACAATAAGCCTGGAAACACATTAAATAGCGTTCATGCTGTGGCCAGCCCGGCTGGTCCCAAAAGCGATAATAAGATCTGTCTTAATCTTGGCTTCTTGCTCCAAAAAGAACTTGTTAATCCCGGGAATCGTATGCAACCATTCCTTAATCAACTTCAAAATCGCGTGCACCTTAACCTTCCCTTTCTCAATCATCGCCTTAATCTTGTGCGCTACCTCCTCACCCTTAGCTCTGAATATTGGTTTCTTGTCTGGCGACAAACCGCTATAAATCTCCGCAATCCCTTTAGACAAAATATCCTCCACCCCCTGCAAAACTGGATCTTTAGTCGACGCCACTGCCTGCCGAACAACCACCGGTACTGCCACCTTTTCGGCGACTATCGATTGCGCCTGCTCATTGGTATCATTTGGCGCTTCAGTTCGAGCTTCGGACGCAGCTTCAGGCGCTAACTCCGGCTCCTCAAAATTACCGGCTATTTCTAGCGCCAGTAAATCAACCGCTAATTTTTCCGTGCCAACGTCGCTCATGGCACCATTGTACCACGCTATCGTCGCTCTTTTAAGTGCTGACCATCTGGTTTATCCTCAACCACATAACCCAAGCCAAACAGCTCATCACGTAATAAATCTGATCTCTCCCAATCCTTAGCTAAACGAGCTACTTCTCGCTGTTCAAGCAACTTCTGCGCCTCATCCGTTACTCGTACTGGCCGTGCCACCACATCCTCCAAAGCCAAACCTAGCACTTCGTCCATAGCCAACAGCGTCGCCGCCTTCGTCGAACTCTCAACGATATCATCGTTGATGAGACTCCACATGATGGCTAGTCCAGCTGGTGTATCAAGGTCATTGTTAACAGCGGTCATAAACCTCTTCATCACCCCCTCGTCGACTTCACCTGGCTTACTCCACGTCCTGACAACATCGATTATATTACCGAGCGCATTCTGGGCTGCTTGCACCGCCTCCCACGTAAAATTCAACTGCGTGCGGTAATGTGCGCCCAACACAAAGTAACGGAACGCCAACGGCGAAATCTCTTTCGCGAGCAGATCATCGATGGAATAAAAATTACCCAACGATTTACTCATCTTCCCGCCATCAACCTGCAAGAACTCATTATGCAACCAGTAATTCGCTTCCATCACTCCCCGCGCCGCCAACGTTTGAGCAATCTCATTTTCATGATGCACTGCAATATGGTCGACGCCGCCCGTATGCAAATCAAACGGCACACCCAAATACTTTTCACTCATGGCCGAGCATTCCAAATGCCAACCCGGGAAACCCTTGCCCCACGGCGACTCCCACTCCATATGACGCTGTTCACCCGCTGGCGAGAACTTCCACAATGCAAAATCGCTCGGATTACGCTTCTCCGCATTCACTTCAATCCTCGTCCCCTCTTCCTTTTCATCAATTCTCTGGCGCGACAACTGCCCGTACTCTGGCATCTTAGCCGTATCAAAATAAACCCCATCCGTAATGGTATAAGTAAAACCCTTCTCTTCCATCGCCTTGACGAGCTCGATCTGCTCGGCAATATGATCCGTCGCTTTGGGCATGACACTCGGCGTTTCAATATTAACCTTCTTGATATCCTCAACAAAGAGTTTCGTATACTCCGCTGCAATATCCCACGCCGTCTTACTCTCCTTGTCCGCCGCCTTTTGCAACTTATCTTCGCCTTCATCGCCATCACCAACCAAATGACCAACATCAGTAATATTAATAACTTCGGTTACAACGAAGTTATTCGCCTGCAACACCCGGCGCAAAGTGTCAGCAAAAATCCAACTCCGCAAATTGCCAATATGTGCCCGGCCATAAACCGTCGGTCCACAAACGTATAAACCTGCCTTACCCGGCGTTATCGACTTAAACTCATCCGTACTTCGCGTCAACGTATTGTATAGAAAAACTTTCATAATATTTTACTTCGTCATTGCGAGCTTCAGCGAAGCAATCTTCCGTAGATTGCTTCGTCGGTCAAACCTCCTCGCAAAGACAATAATTATAATTGCACTCTAATAGAAAAGAGCTAACCGCGCAACAAGGCCATGGTGATAAGTGGCACAAAAATAAGGATCGAACGTACAATCGGATCGACAAAAATTTTGCTAAAAATAGGCGAGAACTCGGACGTCGTACCAGCTGACACCATCGTCACCACAATCACGACGACTACAATCACCTGGAGCAAGGCATAAACTGCCACTCGCCAGCCATGTGGATTATAAACGTCATCAAAAAAAGTGCTGCGCGCCAACACGCCAGCCGTCAACAACGTCGTCAAGAACAACAAGCCGAGTGACAACCACAAACTCGGAATCGGCACCAAAGTTTTGAGCAGCGCCAACACCGGCGCCAACATAATCACCGCCCCGGCCATGTACAAGGCCACGAGCACCATGATGATGCGGTATCTTCCCATCGTGAAGTTATACAACAACGCCAGACCAAACAACCCAATCACCACCAACAAATCCAGCGGTAATCCTAAAACCACGTTCGATAATCCCTCCATAATAAAATCATTATAGCACAAAGCGGAGTAGTCATTCCTACCCCGCTACACCCCTACCCAGCTACCCCGCCTTATTTCTCTACAAGCGCCAACTCTTCGAGCAACTTTCTTTGCTCCTTATCCAACTTACGCGGCGTCACCACCTGAATCGTGACAATCTCATCACCTCGTCCGCGGCCATGCGGCACACCCTTGCCACGTAATCGCAACTCTTCGCCCGACTGCGTGCCGGCCGGGATCTTCATACTGACCTTGCCGTCCACCGTGTCCACTTCTACCTCACAACCCAACGCTGCCTGCGTAAAGCCAACCAACCTCGTCACATAAATATCATCACCCTCTCGCACAAACCGATTATCCGACTGCACTCTAACTTGCAGGTACAAATCCCCTGGCTCGCCCGCTGCACCCAGCACCTCACCTTGTCCCCGCACCCGAATCTGCATGCCATTATCAACACCAGCCGGAATCTCGACCCGTACGGACTTCTTGCCATGCTGCACGCCCTTGCCGGCACAAGCTGAGCAAACCTTCTCCGGCACTTCACCCTTGCCATGACACGTAGAGCAAGTATTACGCGTCTGGATCGTGCCAAAAACCGTGCGTTGCTGGCCGACGACATGGCCCTGCCCATTACAAGTACTGCACTTCTTCAAACTCGTCCCCGGCTCAGCGCCAACGCCAGCACAGCGCTCACAATTAAAACTCTTATTGAGCGTAATCTCTTTCTCGACGCCAAACACCGCCTCTTTAAAGGTCAACGTCACCTCAAGCGCCATGTCCTGGCCTTTCTGGCGTCGACCTCCCCCACCACCGCCAAACATATCGCCAAACATACTACCCAAATCCCCGAACATATTCGGATCAAAACCCTGGAATCCTGCCCCACCGCCAGCAAACGGATTCCCGCCGCCACTCCCATCAAACGCCGCACTCCCAAACTGATCATACTGCTTTCGCTTATCCGCATCACCCAACGCTTGGTAGGCCTCATTAATCTCCTTAAACTTCTCTTCTTTTCCTCCCTTATCCGGATGATGCGTATGCGCCAATTTTCTGAACGCA
>CAITFQ010000022.1 GCA_903891735.1 Candidatus Uhrbacteria bacterium
CCACCTTGCTCCTCCTCGAACACGTTCTGCAAACCTTCCGTGGCAGCGTCCTGGTCATCTCCCATGACCGCGAATTCCTCAAACGCACTTGCACTTCGACGTTAGAAGTCGCCCACGGCCGCCTCACTTTCTTCCCCGGCGAAGTCGAGGCTTACTTAGCTTTCAAAGAAGAGCAAGCCGCCTACACCGCCAACACCAACAAAAAAATCATCGCCCAAAAAGAACATCTCCAGGAATTCGTCGACCGTTTCCGCTACAAAGCCAGCAAAGCCAAACAAGCCCAGTCCAAACTCAAGGCCATCGCCAAACTCCACACCATCAGCGTCGACAATAAACTCGCCACCGCTCGCATCTCTCTTCCTCAAGTCATCACCAAACCTGGCAGCATTCTCCGCGTTGAGCATCTCACCATCGGTTACGGAGAAAAAATCATCGCCGACAACATCAACTTCGAAATCCCTCGCGGCGACAAAGTCGTCATTCTCGGCAACAACGGCCAAGGCAAAACGACTCTCTTAAAGACTCTGGCCGGCGAACTCCCATCGATTTCGGGCAAAGTCGCCTGGTGGCATCGCGCCGACATTGGCTACTACGCCCAACACGTCGAAGCTGCCCTCCGGCCCACTGATCGCGTCGACGAATACCTCCGTCGTTGCGCCCCCGCTGACGCCAAAGAAGAAGACGTTCTCCGCATGGCTGGCAACTTCCTCTTCCGCCGCGATGATCTCAGCAAAACCGTGTCTGTTCTCTCCGGCGGCGAAAAAGCCCGCCTCTGCTTGGCCGGCATTCTGCTCCATGCTCACAACGTTCTCCTCCTCGACGAGCCCACCAACCACTTAGACTTCGAAACCTCTGAAGCCTTGGCCGACGCCTTGGCTAATTACGGCGGCACCGTCATCTTTGTCAGCCACAGCCGCACTTTCGTCAACATGGTCGCCAACCGCTTGCTCGAGGTCTCGGGCGGCACCGTCCGCACCTACCCCGACACCTACGAAGATTACGTCTCGAGCCTCGAAGATGTCCTCACCGCTGACGTCGACGGCACCATCGATGAACCAACCAAACCCAACGCCAACGAAATCGAACGGCAACGTCTGCGCCTCGAACTCAAAACCAAACAACGCCAAATCGCCACTCTAGAAAAATCCATGGCTACGCACGATCAACAAAAAAGCGAACTCCTCCAATACTTCTTCGACAACCCCACCGACTACGCCCCGGAAAAAAACCGCCAACTCAAGGAACTCACCGCCGTGCTCGCTAACGAAGAAGCGCAGTGGCTCAAGCTAAACTCGTAAATGCTTACGCATCGCAAACACCGTTGTCAGCGAGCTTAAAAGCGCCAGCGCCAAGAACTCTCCGCCAAAAATAATCAGCGCATTGCTCGTGAAGTACGCCCACAAACTCACATTTACTTGGCCAAAATATTGCATCAACGGCACGTCCAGCGCCTTAGTGGAAACCAACACCACCCCCGCCATCACGCCCGTCGCCAGCAATGACAACAACACCGCTTCCAGCAAAAACGGGGCCCGAATAAACCAATCCTGTGCGCCCACCAACTTCATAATCCCAATCTCATCGCGATGCACGTAAATCGCAATTCGAATCGCATTAAAAATAATCAGGATCGAAATCAAGGCAAAGAACCCAGCCAAAATTAAACCAGCGATCCGCAACTTATCCGTAAATGTCGTCAACTTACTAATCACCGTCTGATAGTCCGTGTAATCCGTTTGCTTAATTGACGGCGCGTATTCTGGTGTCTTAATCGCTTGCAAAATGAAATCAAAATCTTGTGGGTTATTGGCCGACACCACCACCGCGTCACCAAACGGATTACCACCCACCTCATCGAGCGCCGCCAGCACCGTTGGATCGCCGGCATTCTTATCCTTAAAATTCTGCAGTGCTTGATCTGCCGTAATCACCTCCACCGTCTTGACCTGACTCAAACCCAACAAATAACCACGCACACTCTTCTCCGTCTCCTGACTTGTCCCCGGCACAAAATAGACCGCCACCTGCACCTCATTCTGCACTGCCCGAATGGCACTACTCGTCACCACATTCACCAGCAACACCGCATTCACCGTCATGAGCGTCAGCACGAAAATCGTCAGCGTAATGAGCGACAACCAGGCGTTGCGCCACAAACTCTGACCAGTAAACTTGATGACTCTAATTAATGTTCTCATAGAAGGACGAGGATAGTAGGTGTTGTCGTCACGACGAGCGAAGGTCGGCCCTGTAACGGCCCCCGAGTTGGACGAGGTGAGCCAGCCGTTACGGTTGACGACCTGAGCAAGGAGAGGCGATAACACCTGCTATCCGAGGACATATTTACCATGCTCCACATCACTCACAATCTTTCCCCCATTTATCGTCAACACCCTCTTCTTGAGCGCATTCACAATATCCCTATCATGCGTCACTAACACTACGGTGGTCCCGAACTCATTAATCTTCTTCAGTAATTCGATGATCTCTCGCGACGTCACCGTATCCAAGTTACCCGTTGGCTCATCAGCGACGATTATTTTCGGCCGATGCACCAAGGCGCGGGCAATACTCACCCGTTGCTGTTCACCACCGGATAACTGGTGTGGATAACGTTCGTGCTTATCGCCGAGCCCCACAATCTTTAGCACTTGCGGCACCACCTCTTTAATCCTCACGTTCGCCGCCCCCGCCACTTCTAAGGCAAAGGCGACGTTTTCATAAACCGTTTTACGCGACAGCAATTTAAAATCTTGAAACACTACGCCAATCTGCCGCCGCAACGTCGGTATTTCTGATCGATGAATACTCGTAATATCCCAATCCCCCACCACAATCTTACCACTCGTCGGCTTTTCCTCAGCAAACAATAACTTAGCCAACGTCGTCTTACCCGAACCACTCGAACCCACAATCGACACAAACTCCCCCGGCTTAACATGAAAACTAACGCCATGCAGCGCCGTCATGTTCGGCTTATACACCTTACTGATATTGGTAAAGCGAATCATGGAGACATTATAGCACAATCGATGGGCCTATTAGAACTTGCCGAAAAGCTCAACTTTAGATACCATACGGCCACATTGCAGGAGTAGTTCAGTGGTAGAACGTCTGCTTCCCAAGCAGAAGGCCGCGGGTTCAATCCCCGTCTCCTGCTCCAATGTAGGCCACTTTAGCTCAGCTGGTAGAGCAATGCTTTCGTAAAGCAGAGGTCCCGGGTCCGAATCCCGGAAGTGGCTCCAAAAAATACCCCATCGGGGTATTTTTTGTTATCTGACAAACTCCTTAATATCCGCCGCCGCTAGCGCCCGGTCAACAATCGGCCCCAGCAAGTCCTTCTTAATTTCAATCACTTTCAGCCACACCTTCTTCGTCCCATCGTCGTTGGCAATCACATCCTCACAATCCACCAACCAAAACGATGTCCTAGTTTCGACAACACTAGAAATCATTCCCGCTGTCATGGTTGCCACCACACTATTCAAATCCGGCGGCAAAGTTGCCGGGTCGACATACCCCAAATCTCCACCAACACTCGCCGACGCTCCCTCACTGTACTGCGTGGCCAAATCCTTAAACTGAATCCCTTGCGTCAGCTTAGCCGCCAAGCGCTCAACTCGTTGCCGCGCCTCACCTTGATACTTATCCGACTGCAACAGCGCCGCCTCAACCGCCGTATCATACGCTAACCGGTCATTATCCTTCACCACCCCAAGCGTCGACCCAATCTCGCGCGTCACCGCATATCGTTCCGCCAAAAGTAATCCTCTCTTAATCGCCTCGTCACTGCCCAGTCCTGCGTCATCCTCCAACGCCGTGGCGTTCTTCACCACTTCGCCGTACCAAACAATCTTGCCATCAACGGCTGCTGCCGGTACCGGAAAAATCTGCGCCAATGTCTTACCGAACCCGTGATGGATATGTCCCCGCCAAAACGCCAGCAGCAACGCCGCTACTAAAACGGCCACCACTACCAAAATCCCCGCCAACCAACGCACCACACGCGGCCACTTATAAGTCACCCATGGCTCTGACGGGACAGCCGTTAGTTTAACCGTCATAGCTCTTTAAGCTCAGCGAACTTACGACTATTGAAAAAATAATAATACCAACGCACTAAGTTACTAGTCGACGCCGTACCCTGCCGATCATCAACCACCGTAGTACCAGCATCAGTCGGCTGTTGAATCACAATCTCCTCCTCACCCGGCTTAGCTAAACCATGCTTTTCACGCGCCTCACCTTCCAAATAATACTCACTCGATAAGGACTGAATAACGTTCAGCGCCGTTAGCTGCTTACCGGCCAACTCGTCATTCTGTACCTGTAAATCATGGATACTTCGCTCAATCTCGCGATTCCGCAAATACTCCCGTCCAAAGCCCAAACAAAGTAAAAACAAGACCGCGACGCCGATCACAAAGACCGTGCCGAACTTAGTAATTGATCGTAGCCATGTTCGTTCAGTTCGCATAATTTTATCTTCGCTGTCTCGATTGTACCTCAATTAGCAGCTCTTTGACGAGCTTCGGTTTAGCCGCTCCAGCTAACACTAAAGTCATTGGCTTTTCGCCGCCAACGTCGACCAGCACCGAATTCCTGATTCCAGACCTGACCCCTTTCACCTCTTTCCAAGACACGCTCGTCACCACTGGCTGACCAAATCCTCGTTTGGTAATATCGATTACTCTCTCGTTGGTTACCGCCAACACACTTCCGTACCAACCAGCCCGCACCGCCAACAAATAACGCAGACCAAACGCACCAAACAAAATTGCTAACACAATTCCCAACCAATCCAAACGCAAAATCGGAAACAACAAAACGAACGGCAGCAACGTCCAAGCTAAACCAAGCAGCATCTTTGGCGCGATCGCCAGCCAGCTGCTGCGAAACAAACCATAGCGTTCCTCATGATCGTGCAGTGGCAAATGAACGTGGGGCATCATACTTTATAACCAATTTTAGCTAACGCCATTCTCGCCGACTCCCTGTCGTCCCAAGGAATCTTCACCCCACCCGCCACCGCCATCACCGGTTCACTCCCCTTGCCGGTAATCAGCACCACGTCATTAGTCGACGCCCGCCTCACGGCCTCGTCAATCGCCTCTTGCCTGTCCATCACGACAAACAAATTCTGACCATCAATCTTCCCCACAGCTCTTGCTCCATCTGCCACCATCCGCACAATCTCCTCTGGACTATCGTCATACGGATCCTCGTTCGTCACAATCACCAGTGTCTCTTTCTCTCCCGCCAAACGCCCAATCTTCTCGCGTCTGGCCACGTCTCGCCCTCCTCCCGCACTCCCATGTACGCCGATGATGTGAGCCGGCTTCAACGGTTCAACCGACCGGAGCAGCATCTCAATCGCCTTCGGTTCATAAGCATAATCCACAATCACCGTAAACGGCTGGCCGCAATCGATTCTCTCAAATCTCCCCGCAATCGACTTTAACCCCTTCGCCGCCACTGCCAACTTCGACAACGAAATACCCATCGCCGCCAACGTCGCCACCGCACACAAGGCATTCTGTTGCTCAAACTCCGCCAACAACGGAATCGCAAAATCAACATGATCAATCGTCATGCGGAGTCCATGCGCATCACGCCCCACCTTCGTTGGCACAATCTTACTCGCCGACGCCAACCCATGCCACGCAAAACTAAACTTCTTATCCGCCTCCGCATCCGCATAAAACTCACCTGCTTCGTCATCGCCATTCGTGACAATCACCTTATCAATTTTTACTCCATCAATAATCTTATGCGCTCTCATCGATAAATGCGTAAACAATAACTTCTTGGCCGCTCGATACGCCGCAAATCCACCATGTGCCTCGATGTGTTCCGGACTCAAATTCGTAAACACCGCCGTATCATAATTAATCCCCAGATGCCGGTACTGCACCAACCCTTGCGACGACGTTTCAATCAACGCATACTCACAACCCGCCTGCACCATCTGCCTCAAAAGTCGTTGCAACACAAACCGCCCCGGCATCGTCATCTTCATCTTATTCTCAATCACCATCCCCGCCACGGAGAACCCGGCCGTCCCCGTATAGCCAACCTTATGCCCCATCGCCGTCAATAACTGCGCCATCATCTGCGTGGTGCTCGACTTGCCCTTCGTGCCCGTCACCCCAATCACTATCAGTTTATTCGATGGATTCCCATACACCAAGGCCGACCCCCGCGCTAAAACATAATGATACGGCTGCAACCAGCTCATTGGTATCTTTGATTTTAGTGTGTGGAGTAATCCCATAAAGTTTTTTGTGAGACGCTCAGGCTTGTAGGAGTGAGTAGCTGTTGGGTAGCTCCTGCGCCAAGCGAAGGTCGGCCCTGTGCCAGCCCCCGAGTCAGACGAGGTGAGCCAGCTGGTACGGTTGACGACCTGCAGCGCGAAGCAGGACTACCCGGCAGATGCTCACGACGAAGCTCGACTTACACAAGATTGCTTCGCTGACGCTCGCAATGACGAGTTAAAGCGTCCGCACCGCATCCCGGAACTGCTCACCCCGTACAAACTCATTGGCGAACAACGGTGCACCAGGCGCTGCTGGCGACAACAGGACGACCGTGCCACGCACTGCTGACGCTCGGGCTTTCGTCACCGCACTCTCCATATCCATGGCACGCTCGGTACTTACTTTACCTTGCAACATCGTCTCAAAAATATCGGACGCCGTGCCTGGCAACAACACCACGTGCTTACAAGTTTTCACGATAGTTTCGATCAACTCATGATAATCGACACTCTGATCTTCCCCGCCAGCTAGCAACACCACTTCGCCATGCGTCCCAAACTTCTTGAGCGCGTCAATAGTCGCACTCGGCGTCGTCGCTACTGTGTCATTGATATACGTAATGTCGTCGACCTCCCGCACCAATTCCTGTGGCTCGCTCGCACCAACGAACGATTTAAGCACACTCTGTACATCGTTGACGCTAACTCCGCGCAACAGCGCTGCACAGGCCGACGTCAAAACATTCTCCAAATTCTCTGGACTCTTCAAGCCGAGTTCGGCCACTGGTCCAATTATCACATCGATATTATCTTTTCGGTACACCACATTACCCTCTTTCACATAACACCCATCATGCTCTTGATACGTGGCCGAGCACCAAAAAACCTTCGCCTTCGTCTTAGTCGCTAACACCCGCAATGGCTCATTATCCCAGTTCAACACGGCAAACTGTTCTGGCGTCTGCCCTGTCAACAAAATCTCTTTACTGGCAACGTAAGCCGCAAAATCTTTGTACCTCGCCAGGTGATCGGGAAACACGTTGGTAATCACGGCAATCTGCGGACCGCGCCCAATATCCGCCAACGCCTTTGGCAAGTTTTCCAGCATCCAGCTTGATAACTCCAGCACCACTGGTGTCGCCGTCTTCTTCGCCAATAGTTCATCGATAACCTCAAGTGGCGACTGCACCACATTACCCGCCACCATCGCGCCAGCGTCTAACTTCTTAACCATCTCGCCGAGCAATCTCGTTGTCGTCGTCTTACCCCGCGTCCCCGTCACTGCGATAATTGGATAAGCAAAATAACGGAAAAATAAGCTAACATCACTCTCCACCGCCACGCCTTTCGCTCGCGCCTGCTCCACATACTCCACTTCACTCTGCACCCCCGGCGACTGCACTACACAATCCACGCTCAAAAAATCCTCACTCCGATGCTGCCCCAAAATAAACAACGGCTGATAAATCGCCCGATTCGGAAACTGCTCTTTATACTTATTAAACCACTCCATCACTTGGTCGACGCTTTCTTTTAGCTCCGCCGCGTCCTTCAGGTCGGTTATCACAATCTGACTGCCGTGCCGCAGCAACCATTTAGTGGCACTCAAACCGCCTCCCCCGCCATACCTCCCGAGCCCCATGACCGTCACAATCGCATCTTGCCAACTCTCTTGTTTTAATAAGTCCATATATGCTACGAGTATAGCAGAAACAGATACCGAACAAAATGCCTGTCACTTGGTGGCGTGCACGCCACTTAGAGACAGGAACTTGATTTTATCCACCAATAATGCTATTCTCCCCCCGTCGCAAAACAACCAAGCGCTGGTAGCTCAGTGGTAGAGCAAAGGCCTTTTAAGCCTGTGGTCGTGGGTTCGATCCCCACTCGGCGCACCAAAAAATCCCCCATCGGGGGCTTTTTTGTTCTAAGTGCCGGCCGATGCTATACTCAGCACAATCTATGTCTAAAATCTCCTCCCTCTGGCCCAAGCTGGCCGTCCTTGCCACCATGACCCTCGGCGCCGTCCTGCGAGCTATTCCGCTGATGCACCGCGACTTCTGGTACGACGAAGCCTTCACCGGCGTCACCGTCCGCCAGTCCTGGAGCCAAATGTTTACCATCATCGTCCACGACGTCCACCCCCCGCTTTACTATATTCTCCTCAAACTCTGGACGTTGATTGCCACTAGCAGCCCGCTGGCCATCCGCAGCTTTTCCGTCATCTTGAGCGTGGCCACCATCGGCCTTGTCTATGTTGCCCTCCGCCAGTGGTGCCCCAAAACCCCCGTACCGGCCATCATCGGCAGCCTCGTCATGGCTATCAACCCCTTCTTCGTCAACTACGGCCAAGAAGCTCGCATGTACGCCCTACTAGCTTTTCTTCTCACCCTCACCGCCATCGTCCTCACCAAAGCCTGGACCAAGCCTTCCACCAAACTCCGTGTCATCTTCGGCCTTCTCCTGTTATCGCTAATGCTCACCCACTACCTCGGCGCCGTCTTTGCCCTGGCTTTCGTTATCGCCGACTTCTATCACTACTACTCATCAACCCGTCGCCTATCGCTGGGCAAATTCCTGGCTTCCGCCTACGCCCTCCCCGTCCTTGGCGGCTTGGCTTGGCTCCCCTCTTTTCACGCCCAAGTCAGCGGCCACGGCTCACTCGGCTGGGTGCCTAACAGCACTTTCGATCATCTGCCAACCACCCTGCACATCTTCCTCTTCGGCGCTCCTGTCGGCGTGTCTGGCGTCCCTCCGGCCCTCGGCTATCGCTTTGACTGGCTGTCCGTTGCCTCCGTCAGCGTCGTCCTCGTCGTCCTCATCACCGCGCTCGTCGTCACCCTCACCCTCAAAAAGAAATGGGACCACAATCTCAGCCTCGTCGCCTTCTTGACTGGTTTCCCCCTCATCGTCACCCTCGCCCTCCAACTTATTCACGTCCAACTCTTCGTCGAGCGCTTCTTAACCGGTAGCGGCCTCTTCCTCGTGCTGTTCCTCATCGTTGGTTTGAGTCGCCTAGACAACAAACTCGCCATCCTCAAAGCCACCGCCCTGGTCTACGTTCTCTTCGTCCTGCTCATCAAACCCAATACCTACCAACCTCATTTCTCGACACTAGCTGCTAAAATCGATCAACTCGCTCCTCACACTGAAGTCCTAGCCACGGATCCCTTCGACTTCATCTTGCTCAACTTCTACTTGGGCGAACAAACCGACCTCCACCTCTACAACCAGAGCGACGTCAACCAAAACATCGACGGCTGGGCCCTCATTTACGGCCAAGATCAAATCTTTACTCTGCCCACTGGTCCCGTCATCATCGCTGCCCACAACCCAGCCGACTTTCCTGGTTACAAAATCACCGGCACCGTCGACGACTTCACCATCCACCTCCCCAACGGCACACAAATCAGATGCAACCTCGACGACAAGCGACGACAGGCCTGGCAAAGAACCCAGGCGGCGGCCTGACGCCCCAGGGCACTACTCCCCCACCAACACCAACCGACCCTCCACCCGCGCTGC